>NZ_JBTIWT010000006.1:0-215593 GCF_054353775.1 Bacillus sp. 5w2
CAGTTTTCAAAGAACTTGTCCGCCGCTTCAGAAGCGACTTCATCATATTAACATCTTCATTTTTCGATGTCAACTATGTTTTAAAATTTCTTTTTCGTCGTTTTCTGCATTTCCGCATCAGCGACGTTTATTAATATACCATCATGGTTTTTAAATAACAAGTGTTTTTTATAAAAAATCACAAAAAAATATCTATCCTACTTTCTTCTATATAGATACACCTCATCCCCTCTATAGAAAACAGCTATTTAAATTGTATACCAATACACTCTACTTAACCAAACCGCATTTCATAACCCCTCCCTAGATTTTCATTCTCTTCTATAGTAACGCTCATAATCATTTACTTCTCTATAGACTAACAATAAAAAGGAAATAAATTTACCTCTTCCCCCTCCAATCAGTATTTTCACTTCCTAATAAAGCGAACATGCTGATTTTTGGCTTTGTTCCTCCACACAAATTATTAGTTGAACGAATCGGGTGTTTACAGGCAACTCGACTCCAACCGAATTTTGAGGTGAGAGTCTTATCGTCCGGCGAATAGCGAGATAAATAACGAAATTCCTACAAAACATTAACTTAAGATTATTGTTAGAATTTTTTTACATTTAATTAATGAAAAATATCCATTTTTTGTTATATAGTTAAGAAAGGACGTACTCAACTATAAATAAACCAATGGAGGAATTACTTTATGGATAGGTTAACAAAGTTTTCATTAAAAAATCGCGCCGCTGTTATCATCATGGTTTTTCTCGTTTCCATACTCGGCGTTTATTCCGGCTCTAAATTACCTATGGAATTTTTACCAAGCATCGATAATCCAGCAGTCACTGTCACCACCTTATCTCAAGGACTCGACGCTGAAGCGATGACGAAAGAAGTAACTGATCCTCTCGAAAAACAATTTCGCAATTTAGAACATATCGATAGCATCACCTCTTCTACGCACGAGGGATTATCACGCATCGATATCGCGTATACATCCAAAGCAAATATGAAAGACGCAGCACGCGAAGTCGAAAAGGCCATTAATACAATTAAATTACCTAAAGATGCAACGAAACCCGTAGTTAGCCAATTAAATACTTCTATGATTCCACTCGCCCAAATTGCTATCCAGAAGCAAAACGGATTTTCAAAAGCAGATGAAAAACAAATCGAAAAAGAAATCGTACCGCAACTCGAAAGCATTGATGGTGTTGCCAACGTTATGTTTTTCGGAAAATCAGCTTCTGAATTATCTATCGTACTAGACTCAAACCAATTAAAAGATAAAAACGTAACAACAGAGCAAGTATTAAAAGTTTTACAAGGAAAAGAAACTTCCACTCCAGCTGGAGCAATTACCGTTAATAAAGAAGAATATAACCTTCGCGTCATTGGGGATATAAAAAATGTAGATGACATTAAAAACATCACCGTTGCACCTCAAGTAAAGTTGCAAGATGTTGCTCAAATCGAGCTTAAACAACACTACGATACAATCTCGCATATAAATGGAGAAGAAGGAACCGGATTAATCATTATGAAAGAGCCAAGTAAAAATGCGGTTGCAATCGGAAAAGAAATCGATAAAAAAATTAAAGATATAAGTAAACAATATAAAGATCAGTTTTCTATTAAACTTTTAGCCTCAACTCATGAGCAAGTTGAAAATGCTGTTACTAGTATGGGAAAAGAAGTAATACTTGGGGCAATTGCTGCAACTCTAATTATCTTAATCTTTTTGCGTAACTTCCGAACAACACTCATCGCTGTTGTCAGTATCCCATTATCTATTTTATTAACTCTCTTTTTACTCCACCAATCTAACATCACACTTAACACCCTAACGCTTGGTGGTTTAGCTGTTGCAGTTGGACGTCTCGTCGATGATAGCATCGTTGTCATTGAGAATATTTTCCGTCGTTTACAAAAAGAATCTTTCTCTAAAGATATTATTCTCGATGCAACGAAAGAGGTCGCCGTCGCAATTACTTCTTCTACTTTAACAACAGTCGCTGTTTTCTTACCTATCGGCCTCGTATCAGGAGTAATTGGAAAATTAATGTTACCTATGGTATTAGCAGTTGTATATTCCATACTATCATCCTTAATCGTCGCACTAACAGTTGTTCCACTTATGGCTTTTTTACTACTCAAAAAGACAAAACATCGAAAGCCAAATTCTTCACCACGATATGTCGCTACATTAAAGTGGGCTCTTTCGCATAAATTCATTATTCTACTTACTTCTTTTTTATTATTTGCAGGATCGATTGCAGCCTATATATTACTACCGAAAGCGAACATAAAATCTGAAGACGACACAATGTTATCTATTAACATGACATTCCCAGCTGATTACGCTCCTGAAACGCAAAAACAAAAAGCATTCGATTTCGAAAAGAAATTACTTTCTAATTCAGATGTAACGGATGTTATTTTACGAATGGGATCTAGCGCAGAAGATGCACAATGGGGACAAACGACAAAAAATAATCTTGCCAGTATATTTGTAGTCTTCAAGAAAGGCTCTGATATTGATCAATATATTAAAGATTTAAAAAAAGAACATAAAGCTTTTGAGCCCGCTGAACTTGATTACATAAAAACGAGTTATTCAAGCTCTGGTGGCGGCAACAATTTGCAATTTAACGTAACAGCCACTAACGAAACGAATTTAAAAAAGGCTGCTACTATCGTCGAAACAAAACTAAAAGATATGCCTGCTCTCTCTAAAGTAAAAACGAATTTAGAAGACTCTAAGAAAGAATGGCAAATCCATGTTGATCAGACAAAGGCCGAACAACTGGGATTAACACCAGAATTAGCAGCACAACAAGTAGCATTCCTTATGAAGAAATCACCTATTGGTGAAGTTTCAATCAATAATGAAAAAACAACTATTATAATAGAACACAAAAAAGAAAACATTACTAAACAAGAAGACATTTTAAACACTAACATACTATCACCTATCAATGGACCAATTCCTTTAAAAGACATTGCAACCATTTCAGAAAAGCAACTTCAAACAGAAGTCTTCCATAAAGACGGTAAAGAAACGATTCAAATTAATGCCGAGGCCTCAAGTGAAGATTTAAGTAAAGTAAGCACAGAAGTAAACAAAGCGATAACTGATTTAGATTTACCTAGCGGCGCAAAAGTAACTATTGCAGGCGCCACTGAATCTATGCAAGAAAACTTCACGGACCTATTCAAAATTATGGGGATTGCAATCGGGATTGTATATTTAATTATGGTTATCACCTTCGGGCAAGCACGCGCTCCTTTTGCAATTTTGTTCTCCTTGCCATTAGCTGCCGTTGGCGGTATTTTAGGATTAATCATTTCAGGAACACCTGTTGATGTAAATTCCTTGATCGGCGCATTAATGTTAATCGGGATTGTCGTTACAAACGCTATCGTATTAATAGAAAGAGTACAACAAAATCGGGAACACGGAATGGAAACAAGAGAAGCCTTACTAGAAGCTGGATCCACTAGATTACGTCCAATTATTATGACAGCTATAACGACAATCGTCGCTATGCTGCCACTCCTATTTGGCCAATCCCAAGCAGGAAGTATGGTATCAAAAAGTTTGGCAGTCGTTGTCATCGGTGGTTTAGCAGTCTCAACCGTTCTTACATTAGTAGTCGTTCCAGTTATGTATGAACTATTAGATAAAATTGGGAGAAAAAGACGCTCGCGCAGAAAAATAAGCACTTCTACAGAAACACCTGATATTTAAAAAAAAGCGTTATCTTCACGAATGAAGATAACGCTTTTTTCTCTACCTACTCATATAATCCATCATTTTTTCCGCATATTGCTCTAGAGGTTTACTAGAATCCACAATAAGATATTCACTATTTAAAGGTCTTTTACTACCATCTAACCACTTTTTAAAGGCTACTTCCGAATCCACTCTTCCAATCTGACTGACCATACGCTTACGTGTTTGTAGCCTATTATTAATCTCTTCCATATCATTAAGATAACATTCAATATATTTATATTTTACACCGTGTTTATTAGACCGTTTCATTCCTTTTTCAACCATCCCTTCATATAGACATGGACTATCCAATATAACACTATGCTCTTGTTCTAAATAAGAATCAATCAATGACCATTCAACATCGTATGATACTCCGCCAACAATTGTCGATTCAACCCCTTTCATTTCTAATGATTGTAACAATGCCGATTTCAAAACGTCGTGATCTACAATTACAGCACCTGTTAACTTCGCTATATACTTAGAAACTGTCGATTTTCCCGATCCAGGAAAACCTGACATTTGCAGAAAAAACAAATTAACTTCCCCTCTCATCCGTACCTATTCATCTATATAATCAATTACAAATTCAACAATCATTACATCCATTCCTTCTATATTAAAATACAAAAAGAACTCCCTACTTATAAGTAGAGAGTTCCTCTTTATAATTTATGCCGCTTTTACTTTCTTCGTCGTTTTACTTTTTCTTTTCGTTCCTGTAAAACGTTTGTGCAAGATAGATGCTACCAAGCGTGAAATAACGTTGAATAGTAATACCATAATAATTAATACAGCTGCAGATTTTGTCGCAATCAACTTTGCATCCGGAATAACTCCTTCAGAATTTAACTTCCAAATGTGAACCGCTAACGTTTCAGCTGGTCTAAATGGATTTAAAGGATGCGCAGGACTTGAGAAGTCCGCTGCTGAATTTAAAATCGGGGATGTTAAACCCGCTGTATAAATTAACGCTGCCGCTTCACCAAATATACGACCCGCCGCTAAAATAATACCTGTAATAATTTGCGGTAATGACGACGGAATAATAATACGAGCGATTGTTTGCCATTTCGTTGCACCTAATCCAAGACTCGCCTCTTTTACATTATGAGGCACTTCTGAAATCGCATTTTCACAAACACGTGTTAAACCTGGTAAGTTTAAAATCGTTAAAGCAAGGGCACCACCCATTACTGTATATCCCCAACCTGTCATAGTAACGAACACTAGCAAACCGAATAGACCAACAACAATAGATGGTAAAGACGCCATTGTCTCGATACATAAACGAACAAAGTTTAAGAAACGTCCTTGTTTTGCATACTCTGCTAAATATATCCCAGCACCTAATCCAAGAGGAATAGATATAACAAGCGTTATAACAAGCATGTAGAAGGAATTGAATAACTGCGGACCAATCCCACCACCAGCTCTTGTATTACTTGGTTCTCCAAACAAGAAATTAGGATCCCAAAATCCCCATCCCTTTTGCAGAATTTCAAACACTAAGAATACTAGAAGAGCTACAACTAAAGCTGCAACTGCATAAAAGATACCTGTCCAAACTTTATTTACCGTTCTTGCGTTCATTATTATCGCTCACCTCTTTGCCCAATCGCTCGAATTACTAAAATAAACAGGAATGAAATAACAAGTAAAATCATCGCTAAACTCCATAGCGCATTGTTCCAAGCAGTTCCGTTTAATGTATTTGTCATGTCCATTGTCAAAATACCAGTTAACGTTGCTGTCGGACTATATATTCCTTCTGGTAATTTAATTGTGTTTCCAATTACCATTTGAACCGCTAACGCTTCACCAAAAGCACGTGCTAAACCTAAAACAACACCTGTTAAAATCCCTTTTTTCGCAGCAGGAACAATCACTCGGCTAATCGCTTGCCATTTCGTTGATCCTAGACCATAAGAAGCTTCTAAATAATCAAATGGAACAGAGCGTATTGCATCAGAAGCGATACTAGCAATAGTAGGCAAAATCATAATACTTAATACAACGATACCTGCAATTAAACTAAAGCCCACTCCCCCAAACGAATCACGTAATAGCGGCACTAAAATCGTAACCCCTAATAATCCGTATACAACCGAAGGAATACCAACTAATAATTCTAAAACAGGCTTCAATACTTTATTCCCAAACTTCGGCGAAATTAAATTCATGAATATAGCAAGAGCTATAGCAATTGGCGCACTAATAATAACCGCACCTAACGAAACCACTGTTGAACCTACAATGAAAATCAAAGCCCCAAAGGTTCCTTCGTCAGCATTTGGATTCCATTTTGTCGATGTTAACATCTCAGTAAATGAGATACCGCTTTGTGTAAAAGATTGAATACCTTTACCGCAAATAAACGCAATAATAGCTAATGTAATTAAAACAATAAAAATACCACAAAACGTAACAAGCGATCTTCCTATATATTCACTTTTTACGTAATTAATTTGTTTTTTCCCCTTCATCACAGGTCAGACCCCACTTCATAGATTGAAATGAACAGGACTGGCCTTGCAGCCAGCCCCATAAAACTTTCTTATTTATTTAATTTAGACATAGGAATGTAACCCATATCTTCTACTTGCTTTTCAAAATCCTTACCTTTTACATAGTCAATGTAAGCTTTCGTTGCTTCTTTTGCCTCACCTTTTGTTACCATGTACTCGTAAGACCAGAATGGATATTTACCCGACGAAATGTTTTCAACTTTTGGTTCAGCACCATCAATTTTCACTGTTTGTAGCGCACCTTTTTTATCGCCAACCATGTAAGACATCGCTAAATAACTTACTGAACCTGGAGTAGAGTTAATCGCTTGCTCTACTGCACCGTTAGAATCTTGTGTTGTACCAGTTCCATCATTAATTTTCGCTTCTTTCATAACTGTCTTTTCAAACGTAGCACGTGTACCAGATGAAGCCGGACGGTTAATTACGTTGATTTTTTCATCTTTCCCGCCTACCTCTTTCCAGTTTGTTACTTTTCCAGTGAAGATATCTTGTACTTGTTTTACTGTTAAGTTATCAACTTTTACATCTTTATTTACGACAAGTGCGAATGCAATACCCGCTACCTTGTTATCTACTAATTCTTTCGCTTTTTCAGCATCTTTTATTTTATCTCCAGACGGAACATCTGAATTACCAATTTGTACTGCACCCGATGCTACTTGGTTAATCCCAGTTCCACTACCGCCACCTTGAACTTGAATAGAAACTTTCGAATTTTTTTCCATGAATTTCTTTCCAGCTTCCTCCGCAAGAGGTAGAAGAGCCGTAGAACCAGCTGCTGCAATCGTGCCTGATAATTCTTGTTTTGTATTATCGCTTCCTTTAGCACTTTCTTTACTAGCTGTATCTTCCGCTTTCCCACATCCAACCAACGCTCCTGCTACCACTAAAGCCGCTAAAGAAAATTTAATACCTTTTTTCATAACCATGTCTTGTACCCCCATTTGGATTATCACTTTTCGAATTCATTTTCTTTCGAACACAAATTCATTGTAGGACAGCAATATTATGTGAGTGTTAAGCAATCTTTAATTTTAAGTAAATAACGATAATAACCCTTAAAAGCTAGGAATCCCAAGATTTATAGTTAAAGAACCCAACAAAATCCACACTAATTAAGCTGTAATGTAAATTTATTCTTAACAATGTAAACTCAATGTAAATGTTTTTCGCTCTTTTCCCCTTTTAGTTAAAAATACATTTACAAATCCTTTGTATTTTTTAACTTTTACACTCTTACTTCATTTACATTAAATAAAATTTCAGTAATATTTTTTAGTACAACTAAATAAATTGGAACAATTCTAAAAATAAATGAATATTTTTAAAGTACCAATTGACAGCATCATCCAATGTAGTCTACTATATTACTAACAAAAAGTTTACCTAAGGAAACTTTTTAAACTTAAACTAACAATATAGAGATGAGGTAACTTTTATGGTATCGGCTAATACAAAACCACTTTCCGAATTTAAGACAGGAGAGTTTGTACAAATTGAGAAGATACAATTAGAAGGAACTATGAAACGACGTTTATTAGATTTAGGATTTATCCCTGGGGCAACGATTAAAGTATTACAACGCAGTCCACTTGGAGATCCTGTCGCTTATCAAGTAAGCAACACCACTATTGCACTACGCAAGGAAGAAAGTTCCCTTATTTTCGGGGTATTAATAGGAGATGATTTCAGATGAGCAAACATCGCATTGCTTTAGCTGGCAACCCGAATACCGGGAAAAGTACATTATTTAATACTTTAACAGGCTTAAAACAGCATACTGGAAACTGGACGGGAAAAACTGTTTTAAAAGCTGAAGGGGAATATGAACATAACGGAAGTAAATATACATTAATTGATTTACCTGGAACTTACTCACTATATTCAAATTCTGCGGACGAAGAAGTAGCGAGGGATTATATTATATTTGAAAAACCAGAAGTAACTGTAGTTGTTATAGACGCAACTGCTATGGAGAGAAATTTAAATTTAGCACTCCAAGTGATGGAAATGACGAGCAACGTAGTCATTTGTATTAACTTAATTGATGAAGCTGAGAAAAAAGGCATCGTTATTGATGAAAAAAAATTAGCCAAATCACTCGGTGTACCTGTAGTTAAGATTTCTGCTCGTAACCGAGTAGGCATTGGACATTTGCTAAATGTGATCGCTAAAGTAGCAAATAAAAAACTAATTCCAACACCAATTAAAATTTCTTACAGCGAAAAAATCGAAAGCATGATTCAGGAATTAGAACCGCAAATTTATAAAGTGTTCGGTGATGCGTATCCAGCACGTTGGATTGCGTTACGTATATTAGATGGAGATAAAAATTTCTTAACTACACTTCAAAAACACCATAATGAACCACTTGTAAGGGAGGTCGTAATGAATGGAATCTCACTCAGCCAGTAAAGCTCTTCCATTGGACTATATTATTCAACATGCACAAGCACTATCAAAAGACGATATACGAGATGATATTGTCGGAGATATTTATCGAACATCTGCAAGCATATGTAAAGAATCTGTTCAATATACAAATACTGATAAATTGTATCGTTCTGAAAAACTAGATAAAATTTTCACATCTCCAATTTGGGGATTTCCAATTATGCTCGGTATTTTATCTATCATTTTTTATCTTACAATTGCAGGTGCTAACATACCCTCTGATATGATTGCTGAGTTCTTCGGATGGGCCGAAGGGTATTTAACATCTTGGTTCCAGGCAGCACATGCACCCGAATGGTTACATGGCATTTTAATACTCGGCTTATTCCGTGGTATCGGTGCTGTTATTAGCGTTATGTTACCACCTATGGCTATCTTTTTCCCTATGTTCGCACTATTAGAAAACTACGGATACTTACCACGTGTCGCTTTTAATATGGACCGCTTATTCAAACGCTCCGGTGCACACGGCAAACAATCTTTAACAATGGCAATGGGGTTTGGTTGTAATGCAGCCGCTATTATGTCAACACGTATTATTGAATCACCACGTGAACGAATGCTTGCAATTTTAACAAACAACTTCGTTCCTTGTAACGGTCGCTGGCCTATGTTAATTTTAATGGCTTCATTATTTATGGCTGCTGGTTATACAGGTAGTATGCAAACATTAGTTACTGCAGGTGTCGTAGTTGGAATGGTTGTAATTGGTGTTATTATGACATTAACTGTTTCTTGGGTACTATCAAAAACAGCTTTAAAAGGCGTGCCAACTCACTACACTCTTGAGTTACCACCGTACCGTAAGCCAAAGGTTTGGAATACAATTGTGCGTGCAACACTCGATAAATCAGTCTATGTTTTAAAACGAGCTGTTGTTGTAGCTGCACCTGCGGCTGCATTAACTTGGTTACTTGCTAATATTTTCATCGGTGACACGAGCTTACTTATGTATTTTGTAAACTTCCTAGATCCGTTCGCTAAAATGTTAGGACTTGATGGATTTATTTTAGCTGCATTCATTCTTGGACTACCAGCGAATGAAATTGTTATCCCGATTTTATTAATGTCTTACTTATCAACCGGAGCTTTAACTGAAATAGATGATTTTAACCAAATTAAAAATCTATTCTTAGAAAATGGTTGGACTTGGTTAACAGCGTTAAACACAATGTTGTTCTCACTTCTTCATTTCCCATGTGGAACAACACTGGTTAACATATATAAAGAAACAAAAAGTGCAAAATGGACATTCTTATCGTTTGCAATCCCTACCGTTATCGCCATTGTTGTGACATTCCTCTCTACACAATTGGTACATTGGTTAGGGCTTGTATAAAAGCAAAGCATACATAGAAGGTATCCCCCTTCATTTGCTTTGCACGAAAGAAACCTGAATTTATTCAGGTTTCTTTTTTTGTATATCAGTATTCCAAGGTTGTGCTCCATACGTTGTGATTTTTTTATGTATGTAGTATATGGACCCCGGAAGAATTGCCATTAATATTGTGCAACTAATTCCTAATCCAGTAAACACCTTCCATCACCTTACTTTACTCTTTTTGGTAAAGCTGAACCTGAATGCTCAATTGTCGGATGAACATGAACAGTAATCTCAGCATTACTAAAGTAATTTTCACCTTGATCCCAATTCTTATCTATCTTCTTCCATTCTTTATAATTATGCCGCTTATATACTTCCCCTAACTCTAATACATCTACCTTATATTTTTTTTGAACAAGCTTAATCGATTTTTGAATGCGCTTCTCCATTTCCTCCGTGATGTTTTTCTTTAATCGCTTTTCGTTCATAATTTGTTTATGATCACTAAAATGCAACTCAGCCAATGTTCCTTCCAAAAACAAGTGAATATCGAACTTCGGTTTTGTAGCATTTTCTGTAGATACTTTAATCTTTCGACGCATTTTATGAATTTCATATGTAATAAGCTGGTCTTTTTTACGAATGGTAAAGAATCCTCCAATTTTCTTACCTATTATATAATTTATTCCAAATGTTTCTTCTCCATTCAAACTACCTACACACTTATTATCCTTCCCGCGAAACAACGCTGCCCCGTTCATTTGTACCCCTTGCTTTGTTAATTCAAGAATAGGTAATACGAAGCTTCGGTTGGAAATCATCTTTTCCTGAACTTCACCAATTCTTGCAGCCTCAATCATTTGAGCATTTTTCGGAGGATGTTCAGCTAACATATCAATATACTGCGCCGGTAAATTTTCAGGTTTAGCGCTCTGCTTCAAAATAGCTTCTGCATTTTTCTTAGAAACGAACAAACGTATATTTCTTCTCATCTCATGATCACGAATATATACATCTAACGTATTTTGTAAAACATATGGATTCGACAATAAATCTTTAGAGAAAATTATCACTTGTATGTGCGGAAAGAATAGTGAGCGACTAATTTTTTTGGCAATAATTCGTATTTGCTCAAAGACACTATCTGCCTTCGCACTCACATTAATATAATTTTCGCTATCTCCACCACCTTGTCCACCTTGTTGCGACAATTTACTGGGGAGTACCATCTGATACGTCCCTTTCATAATTGGATTCGCTTTCTTTTTTTTCACAATATCATAGGCTGCACCTACTACAAATCCTCTTTCTTCTATTTCTTCTAACTCAGAGCACCCACTTATAGATCCAACTAAAACTATAAGCATTATGATTTTAAGAAGGTGTTTCATTTCTACCATTCCTTCTTTTTATTTTATATACAATAAAAACTAACAAAGGTGCTAACACGACAAAGCCCATATCTATCCAAGCTAAATAAGTTCCGTAATTTGACAAGTCCTTCAAACTACTAGGTATCATATTCAGCATAAAAATAATCGGGGCACTTACGAAAATAAAAATATGTTTCTTCACTTTCGGAAACATAGCACAAAACAATAAAGATGCGACGTCATAATACATTGCTGTCGTGTTATAAATAGTAATAATCCAAGTAGTGAAAAAAATTGCATCAAATCTTTCTAAAAACCCTCCTCCAATTTCAATTTCTTTCCCTAATTCAATTGTTGGATACGTCAATCCACGGGTTGTCATATAAGTAAAAACACTAATACAAGTTACATAAATTAAAATGTATGACAACACGTTTACCATCACCGCTTTTGCAACTGCCATCGGTGCCTTTTTCACTGACTTATCGTTCAACATCACAGCATAAAACAGAGCTACCTCAAATCCGATAAATGTGAAAATAGAGTTTTTAACTCCTACAGCATATTGACTGACGTCCGTTTGAAAAGCTGGTAGTAAATTATTTATCTCCATTAAATTTATATTCAATAAAGAAAGCAGCACTATCGCAATTAAAACTATAGGTAAAAACAAAACGTTTAGCCTTACTAAAGCCGCTCTCGATCCTGCTATTCCATAAATAACAACTAATAGGAAAAAGAAAGACAATAGTTGCACTGGTGTATCACTAAACAAATACGTTTGTGAAATAATTGCAATCATTCGCGATTCATATGCTGTCAAAGCAGCAAACGTTAATACTAAAATGCTACTAATTGTGTATGCAACAGGCTTCGTCAAATGTGCACTCGTATATTGAACAAAGTTTTGTTTTGGGAATAAAATAGCCACCCTCGTTACAAACCACCCTAAAACCGCACAGACTAATCCACCCAAAAGCAAAATAATCCAACCGTCCGAAAATAAAGTTTGCGTAGCAATATCTCGCGGCATAGATAATGCACCTATACCGATAATTGTTGACGATACCGCAAAACCAAGTTCCCGAGATCCAATTTCTTCATCCCCATATTCAAATGGTTTCAATTACTCTCGCTCCTTTGGACGTATTGTAGAATCTTTCGTTTGTAAGTACTCTGGTCTTTCTTTCAACATTGATTTTGGCAAGCGGATCATTTCTTCTTCCCAATCTTTATAAAATGCAGGAGCAATAGGCGTTGTATATGGCACCCCAACACTCTTTAAATTCGTAATATGAATCGCAAGTGCAATAAGAGCTAAAATGATTCCGTACAACCCAAAAGCAGTCGCTGCTAATACAAAGACAAAAAGTAAAATTCGAAACGTAATTGTTATGCTATATACAGGAAGTGAAAATGTAGCAATTGCAGTAACTGCAATAATAATTACTAAAAACGGATTTACAATCCCTGCGTTCACCGCAGCTTCTCCAATTACAAGACCACCTACAATCCCAATTGTTTGCCCCATCGGTTTTGGCAACCTAATTCCCGCTTCTCGTATTAACTCCATCGTTAATGCCATCATTAACGTTTCTATATATGCCGGAAACGGTACCCCTTCTCTCGCTCCCGCAATAGAATAAGCTAGTTTAGATGGAATAAGCCCTTGGTGGTATGAAACTAGCGCTACATACGTCGCTGGTAATAAAACCGCCATAATACCAGAGACCATTCGCAAAATCCTCAATAACGTCCCAATCACCCAGCGCTCGTAATGATCCTCTACAGATTGAAAAATATCAACAAATACTAGCGGAGCTATAAGGGCAAACGGTGATCCGTCCACCAAAATAGCTGCCTTTCCTTTCGCTAACGAGGCCACAATATTATCAGGCCTTTCTGTATTCAAAAACTGCGGAAACGGTGACAAATTATTATCTTGAATTAATTGCTCAATCGTACCCGTCTCAAAAACGACATCTGTCTCTATTGATTGAAGACGCCGATCTAGCTCTTTCACAATATAAGGGTTAATAATATCTTCTATATATACTAAGGTTACTTCTTTCTGCGATCGCTTCCCCATAATATAAGATTGGAACCTCAACTTTGGATCGCGCAAACCACGTCGGATTAACATTTTATTCACATTAATATCTTCATTTAATCCAATCCTCGGTCCACGTATTAAGTCTTCTGTTACTGGCGGTTCTAAACTTCTTTTTTCCCAAGCTCTACTGTTAATCACGATAGCGGTTTGAATATTATCAATTAATATAACTGTATCTCCTGCTAAAATCGCATTTATAATATCCGGAAACGTCGTCTTCTTACCAACTTCTGCAATAGAAATAAAACGATCCAATAACGTTTGAACAACAGCCTCTTCTTTTTGTACTTCTTCATATTGAAGTGTATGAACTACATATTTATAAACATTATCCTTATCTGTTAACCCACATAAAAAAATAACAGCACAGCGTGTAAAACTACCAGCGAGGGCAACTTCCCTAATTGTTAAATCATTAGGCGAACCTAACTCATCCCTAATTTCTTTCATAACTTCAAATAAGTTACCTTTTAACTCTAACAAGTCCCCCACCTAACTTCCTTTTCAACAAGTTTTTAGTTAGATTTCGCTAATAGAAGAAAATATATACAAAAAAAGAGCTATCTCTTTTTAAAGATAGCTCTAGCACACGGATTACTTTTCTACTATTATATTGTCTGCTTTTATAGACACATTTTTCGTAAATCCACTAACGATAAACATCACAATCATATTCATTAACAATGCGACTATTCCTACATTTAAATCTTTTATATATTGAGGGAAATCAGGAAACATCGTAGCTATAGTTGAACCAGACAAAGTAATATATGCGACCACTAACAACCCGATCCCCATTCCTGCAATTGCACCTTGCTTCGTAATAACTTGACGTGGAAACAAACTACATACAAGTGCAGGGAAAAGTTGTGTCACTATACTGTATCCCATTAAAAGAAGAGCTCCTATTGTTTCTCCTCCTTTAAATGTAAACAATACTGCAACAAGTGTTACTACAGGCACAAATAATTTTGCTGCTTTAGCAACTTGTCTATCTGAAGCAGACGGGACCATTGTTCGGTAAATATTTTTCGCTAACAACGTAGATGCCGCCATAACAAGCATGGAACCTGGAACTAATGCTGTTAATACTCCCGCACTACCAATAATACCAATAAACCAAGGATCAAAAGTTTGAAGAGCCAGACGGAATAACGAAAGGTCTACATCCCCTCCCTTTAATCCAGGAACTTGCAGTATAGCTGCAAACCCTGCAAAGAACACGAAAAGTAAAACTAAAGAATACAGTGGCATAATGGCCGCATTTTTACGAAATACTTTTTCATTTTTTGCCGAGAAAGCAGAAGCGAATGTATGGGGCCACATATAGAAACCGAGAGCTGTTAATACAATAGTAGAAACAAACCAAGAAATGCTCATTCCTTCATCAGGTAAAGATAAAAATCCTGGTTTTGCTGCTTCTACAGCTTCAAACATCGGCTGAAATCCTCCGTAATAATGGTACGGTAAATATATACCCAAAAACATAACGATAAACAGTATCATAATATCCTTCAAAGCGGCCGTCCAAGCAGAACCGTGTATACCTGAAACCATTACATATATCGTTATAACAATTGCGCCAATCCACACTGCGATAACTGGTGACACCCTTCCGTACGACGCTTCCGAAACAATAATCCCTAATCCTTTTAACTGTAAAACGAGGTAGGGGATAATCGAAATAACTCCAATGATAGAAACGATAATGCCAAGTGTCTGACTCCTATATTTCTTCACAAAAAAATCTGGCTGCGAAACAAGATTATGCTCTTTCGCATACTTCCAAATTGGCGGCAATAAAAAGTAAGATAAAATATAAGCTAATGCACCATAACCTAAAATATAGAAAGTAGGTGCTCCTTTACTATACGCCCATCCACTTCCACCTAAAAATGTAAACGTCGTATAAATTTCACCTGCCATAAGAAGAAAAACAAAAATAGTGCCAAATCCTCTTCCTCCAACTGACCATTGCTCTAAATTCATATCTTTTCCATGTTGTGCTCGAATTCCTAAAAATAGTGCGAGAAACAAAAATAAAATAATGATAAGTAATGCGGTCATTTTACATCCCCCTTATTAGCAGGATCAAATACGTACACAATCCCCATACAAAGAGACGTAATGAGCACTGATAATAATACCCAAAATAATAAAAATGGCATCCCTAATATGTAAGGAGTAACTGAATTAGCAAATACGGGTCCAACAACTAAACAAAAAACTGGAATAAGCGCTAATACGTGTATTTTCTTCATCTCATTCTCCTTTACTTATGAAATTCATAATCGATGATACAAAGACTTCCACGCCAATCGGTAATGCATCTTCATCAATCGTAAAACGAGGGTGATGGTGAGGATATATAATTCCTTTCTCTTTATTTCCTGCTCCGATAAAAAAGAATGTCCCTGGCGCCTTTTGTAAAAACGCTGAAAAATCTTCTCCAGCCATCGTCGGCTGTAAACGAGTAACTCGTTCCCTTCCATAAAGCTGTAATGCTGTTTGCTCAATAATCTCTGTAACTTCATAATCATTTACTACTGGACGATATCCATATTCATAAGAAAACGTATATTTCGCTCCGTAAGCTTCTGTCACGTGCTTTACAATCTGTTCAATCCTTTTCACTGTTTCTTCTCGCAACTCATGTCTTAAACTCCGCACTGTCCCTTCAATCTCCGCTTGTTCTGGAATCACATTATGGGTTGTCCCAGCATGAAATTGCGTAACAGATACTACAAGGGAGTCCAACGGATTCGTGAGGCGAGATACAATTTGCTGCATTTGTGCAACAACTTGTGTGCCGATTGCAATACTATCAACCGTTTCATGAGGGATTCCAGCATGTCCACCTTTTCCTTCTATCGTAATTTTAAAAACATCTGGGGCAGCCATTGCAGGACCATAAATTACACCTACTTTCCCAACCTCTAACGACGCCCAAAGGTGAGCACCAATAATATAATCCACACCTTCCATTACACCTGCTGCGACCATTTCCTCTGCACCACCAGGAAAGTTTTCTTCAGCATGTTGGAATAGAAAACGAATCTCCCCTTTAATCTTTTCTCTTTCTTCTACTAACTTATGTACAACCCCAAGTAATATCGCTATATGTCCATCATGACCACATGCATGCATCACACCTGGGTATGTAGAAATAAAATCAAACTCATTTTCTTCATGAATAGGAAGAGCATCCATATCAGCTCGAACCGCAACTATTTTACCAGGTTGCTTACCAATCAACCTTGCCATTACACTATATTTAGTAGGTCTTGATACTTCTAAACATGGGATTTTCCGAAGTATATCGAATACAAACTGTGATGTTTTTTCTTCTTGAAAAGATAACTCTGGATATTTATGAAAATGCCTTCTCCACTCAATTAATTGATTTTTCGATAAAACCAGTTCCTTCGCAACATCCATTTCTCTTCTCCCCTTCTTCACCAAGTTAAATGTTATTATAACGTGAATTGTTAACTTTTAAAAGAATCTTCTGAATTTTCCGTTATAATAACTTAAAAATAAAAAGCCATCAAAAAGATGGCTTTTTCATTATTATAAAATAGTAATCGCTTGTTTCCCCATTTGCTCCCACGCCTTCTCAAACTCTGCTCGTGGAACAGCGAAACGTGGATTATTTTTTAGAGGATCATTTACATATACAAAGTTTTGATCGTATCCAACCACTACTACACTATGCTCAAAATATGTAATTTTCACTTCACCAGAACTTGTATTCCATGTTTCAAAACTACTTTCAGCTAGCGGCTTAAACGTTGTATTAATAATAACCCATACTGGAGAACCAGAACTAATTACCTTATATAGATCTTTCACGTCTCTATCTGTTAAATTAATTACTTTTTCAGGAACATATTTTTCTGCTAAATTAAAGATTGGTTTATTGTATACACCATATCCTGGTTCAGCTTTCGTATAAATATTTCCAACGAATCCCTCATAAGGATTTCCACGCAAACCATTTTGTTCAAATGGAACACGATGAATTTCACTAGCAAGTTGCATTTTATCTACTTGCACACCTTTATATTGTAACAACATAGCTAAGCTTGTCACTTCACATCCACGAGGTAATTCTGGTAACTGATTTATAAACGGAACATTTTCAATCATAGCCGCTTCTTTCATTTCAGATAGAAAGTCTAAGCGTAGCACTTGTGCCTTTTGTATAATCTTATCTTTCCCTATAAAAAACGCGGCAGCAAATATAATTCCAAAAACAAAAAGATATTTTAACTTTTTCATTTTAAACAAAACTCCATTAATTATTATTTTACAGACATACCTCCTATCATTGTACCTTTCTTCTTACTAGTTTGCTAGAAAGATTCTGTGAATTATTGTTCACACTTTTATCGTTTTAAAATTCTAATTATTTTTAATAAAAAGAAAAAACAATATACTTTTCTGAATTATTTTGCTAAAATCAAAATAATTAACATGGTGAAGATATTACCTTGTTAATAAACATTCTTAGAGTATTTAGTCATAGTTCGTATTTTTACATACTCCATTCGTTTCATAATAAATAAGCCGAGTATGTGTCACATCCCCCACTAATGATTAAAAACTCGGAATGAAAAGCTGTCTATACATACAAGAAAATAACGGGGTGAGGGCATATGAATCAACAAGTAGAACAAACAGATTTAAAACGAACAATGAAAAGTAGACACCTATTTATGATTGCACTTGGTGGTGTTATCGGAACCGGCCTATTTATGGGCTCTGGTCAAATCGTCCATAACGCTGGTCCTGGTGGTGCTATTCTTGCATTTTTAGTCGGTGGATTTGTTATGTATTTAACGATGTTATGTCTTGGTGAATTATCTGTTGCTATGCCAGAAGCAGGTTCATTCCAAAGCTATGCAAGCAAATTTATTTCACCTGGTTTTGGGTTTGTTGTCGGTTGGATGTATTGGTTAAATTGGGCGGTTACAGTTGGAGTAGAGTTAACAACTGTAAGTATTTTAATGAAACGCTGGTTTCCAGACGTTTCTTCGTGGATTTGGTGTGTTACATTTGCAGCAGCACTCTTCCTTGTAAACGCTTTATCAGCAAAAGCATATGCAGAAGCAGAATTTTGGTTCGCAAGTGTAAAAGTCGCAACTATTGTTGTTTTCATCGTACTCGGTGGTGCAGTTATGTTCGGTCTACTAGACTTTAACGGAAAACCAGCTCCAATGCTTCACAATTTCACTGAAAATGGCGGATTATTTCCAAATGGTGCATTAGCTGTTCTTCTTACGATGATTACAGTAAATTACTCCTTCCAAGGAACAGAATTAATCGGAATTGCTTCGGGAGAAAGTGAAAATCCCGAAAAAACAATCCCTAAAGCAATCAAAAATACCATTTGGCGAACTCTCTTCTTCTTCGTCCTAGCAATATCAGTTGTTGTAGGTTTACTCCCGTGGCAAGAAGCTAATCTAGTCGAAAGTCCATTTGTACTTGTATTTGATGTGGCTGGTGTTCCATATGCAGCAGACATTATGAACTTTGTTATTATTACAGCGGTATTATCCGTAGCCAACTCTGGCCTATATGCAAATTCTCGTATGCTTTGGGCGATGGCAAAACAAGGAATGGCAAGTCCAGCTTTTACGAAGTTAACTAAAAAAGGTGTGCCACTAAACGCATTAATTTTCAGTCTGATCTTTGCAAGTTTGTCTCTATTAACAAGTATATTTGCGGCAGATACTGTCTTTTTAGTTTTAACATCTATTGCAGCTATGGCCGCTGTCGTAGTTTGGATGTCAATCGCAGCTTCGCAGTTTTTCTTCCGTAGAAACTTCTTAAAAAACGGCGGGGACATTAATGATTTAAAATATCGCACACCACTTTATCCAATAGTTCCAATCGTAGCATTCTCACTCAATTTCATTACATTTGTTAGTTTAGCTTTCATTCCAGATCAGAGAATCGCTCTTTATTGCGGTATTCCATTTATGATCATTTGTTACATTTTATATCAAGTTAAATATAAAAAAATTGTCACACTTGAACAACAAATAAATATAAAACAAGAAATAAACTAAATATACAAAATATTCAGCTATCTTCCTTATAATAAGATAGCTTTTTTCTATTTATTGGATATCTTGGTATAACTTTATTTATCTTAAAATTTTCACAATCACGTTTTTCATTGGAAAATAGTTTACAATGTTATCAAGTTACAAATGATATTCACCTTAAAAAGTGTGCATTTGTGTCTATTTTTTAACAATATCGCAAAAACTATTGCCATCTATAAATTAATAGGTTTATATTGTTTTATTGGCATAGTTTCAATCCAAGGAGAAAGGAGATTTTCAATCGTGCAACTAAAGAAAACGTTTTGGAAGCTGGCTTCGCTTCTTCCGTTATCATTACTTCTGTTCCTAGGCGGCTGTGATAAGAAACTCGCAGTATTAAATCCGCAAGGACCTGTTGCAAAAGCACAGTATGATTTAATTGTTTGGTCATTCTTGCTTATGTCATTAATTATCGCAATTGTATTCATCTTGTTTACAGTCATCTTGATTCGTTATCGTGAAAAACCAGAGAATATGGACTACGAGCCACCTGAACAACACGGTAACACATTATTAGAAATTATTTGGACGCTTGTTCCTGTTATTATCGTTATCGCATTATCGATCCCAACAGTAAAAGCAACTTATGCTTCGGAAGAGGTTCCGAAAGAGTCCAAACATATTAAACCAGTTGAAATTTATGTTACATCTGCAAACTGGAAATGGTTATTCAGTTACCCAGAGGAAAAAATTGAAACCGTTAACTATTTAAACATCCCAGCTGGTGTACCAATTCAATTCAAACTGACTTCTGTCGGCCCAATGAATGCTTTCTGGGTACCAGAACTTGGTGGTATGAAGTACACAATGGATGGCATGATTATGGATCTTTATTTACAAGCTGATAAGCCAGGTTCTTACCTAGGCCGTAGCGCGAACTTCTCTGGTGAAGGATTCACTCACATGGAGTTCGAAGTTGAAGCAAAAACTAAAGAGAAATATGACAAGTGGGTTAAAGAAGTACAACAAACTGCTCCTAAACTAACAGAAGATAAGTACAACGAAATTGTTAAACCTGGTGTAGTTGGTCGTATGACATTCTCTAGTCACCACTTAAGTTATGTAGATCCAAAATCACTTGAATATTGTGATTACAACTACTACAAAAACAAAAAAAAATAATAGCTATAATTCCAACAGATTGGAGTGAACACAGTGAAGCTTGATGAATTCTTTGTCACAGGTGACCCGATTATTTACGGTGCAGACGCTTCTATCGTTCTTGTGACATTAGCAATCATTTTCGTACTAACAAAGTATAAAAAATGGAAATGGCTTTGGGACGAATGGTTAACAACTGTTGACCATAAAAAAATCGGCGCCATGTATATTATTTCTGCGGTTATCATGTTATTCCGTGGTGGTATGGATGGTTTAATGATCCGTGCACAGTTAACATTCCCAGAAACAACTTATTTAAACGCTGAACACTATAACGGAATCTTCACAACACATGGTACAGTAATGATTCTTTTCATGGCAATGCCATTCGTTATGGGATTAATGAACCTTGTAGTACCATTACAAATTGGTGCTCGTGACGTTGCATATCCGTTCTTAAATGCTTTAAGTTTCTGGTTATTCTTTGTCGGAGCAATGTTATTCAACATCGCTTTCGTAATCGGTGGTTCTCCAGACGCTGGGTGGACTTCTTACTTCCCAATGGCAGGTACAGAGTTTACTTCTGGTGTAGGAAATAACTACTACGCAATTGCATTACAGATTTCAGGTCTCGGTACGCTAATGACCGGTATTAACTTCCTTGTTACTATCTTAAAAATGCGTACACCTGGTATGACTTTAATGAGAATGCCAATGTTTACTTGGTCAATCTTAATTACAACAGTTATCATTATTTTCGCTTTCCCAGTATTAACAGTTGCTCTTGCATTAATGACATTTGACCGTCTATTCGATGCTCACTTCTTTACGATGGCGAGCGGCGGTATGCCGATGTTATGGGCCAACCTGTTCTGGGTATGGGGTCACCCTGAAGTATATATCGTTATTTTACCGGCATTCGGTATTTTCTCTGAAATCATTAGTACATTCTCACGTAAACGTTTATTCGGTTACAGTGCGATGGTATACTCAATGGTTGCAATTTCTTTACTGAGTTTCGTCGTATGGCTTCACCACTTCTTCACGATGGGTGCAGGTCCAGCGGTTAACTCATTCTTCTCGATTTCGACAATGGCGATTTCGATTCCAACCGGGGTTAAGATCTTTAACTGGTTGTTTACACTGTATAAAGGACGTATTCGTTTTACAGTTCCAATGCTTTGGTCATTGGCATTTATTCCAAACTTCGTAGTCGGTGGGGTTACAGGGGTTATGCTTGGAATGGCAGCAGCTGATTATCAATACCATAACAGCTACTTCCTAATCGCTCACTTCCACTACGTATTAATTGCAGGTACAGTATTCGCTATGCTTGCTGGATTCACATTCTGGTATCCAAAAATGACTGGTCATATGTTAAATGAACGCCTAGGTAAATGGACATTCTGGATCTTTATGAGCGGATTCAACATCTGTTTCTTCCCAATGTACTTCTTAGGTTTAGACGGTATGACTCGTCGTATGTACACTTACTCTGAAAGTCTTGGATGGGGATGGCTAAACCAAATCGCATCTGTTGGTGCGGTAATGATGGGTATTGGCTTCCTACTTCTTTGCTACAACGTAATTTGGAGTGCACGTCACGGTGAACGTGACACAACTGGAGATCCATGGGATGGCCGTACACTTGAATGGGCAACTCAATCTCCTGTACAACATTACAACTTCGCGAAGCTTCCTGAAATTAAAGAAGCTGATGCTTTCTGGTACATGAAAAAACGCGGAGAAACAGTTACACCAGCAGCAGAAGATTTAAAACCAATTCACATGCCAAGTAACTCTGGTGTGCCTATTATTGCGTCTTTATTCTTCGGTCTTGCAGGTTTCGCATTAGTATTTAGCTGGTTCTGGCTTGCAGCAATCGGCGGCGTTGGTATTTTAGCTTGCTTAATCTATCGTTCATTCGATTATGACGATGGTTACTACGTAAGTGTTGATGAAATTAAAGAAACAGAACATATAGCATGAGAGGTGAAATGACATGGCGGCTTTAGATAAAAGCTTACCTTTGGAATATCAATCCGAACAAAGCAGATTGAATATCCTAGGATTCTGGATTTTTCTTGGGGCTGAAATTATGCTGTTCGCAACACTTTTCGCCTCTTATCTAGTCCTTGCTGGTCGTACGGCAGATGGCCCAACTCCAGCGCAACTGTTTGAACTTAAAACGCTTTTAATTCAAACATTACTACTTTTAACAAGTAGTTTCACATGTGGTATCGTAATTCACGAAATGCGTAAGCACAACCAAAAAGCAATGCTTGGATGGTTCATCCTTACATTACTTTTAGGTGCAGGTTTCCTATTCTTTGAAATCGAAGAGTTCATTATGTACATCGGTGAAGGCGCAACAATTCAAACAAGTGCTTTCCTATCTGCATTCTTCGTTCTTCTTGGAACGCACGGAGCCCACGTAACAGGCGGTATCATTTGGGCAACTTGTGTTATTATCCAAATTTTAAAACGAGGTTTAACACCAGTTACAGCTCGTAAAGTATTCATTATCAGCTTATACTGGCATTTCCTTGATCTTGTTTGGGTCTTTATTTACACACTAGTTTACTTGAACGGGATGGTGGCGTAAATGGGTCAAAATAACAACCAAGCAAACGGGCATGCGCATAGCGGATTCCCTTGGTCACACGTTTTCGGATTTATTTTATCGCTTGCACTAACGTTCCTAGCGCTATACGTGGCACTTTACACAAGCCTGCCACTTTCAACGATCTTAACAACTATTATCGTAATGGCTGTTGCGCAAGCGTTGTTACAATTAATCATGTTCATGCACTTAAAAGAAGGAGAAGGAAGAGTTCAAATTCTTACAATGATATACAGTTTCTTCGTTGCAACTGCAACAGTTGGTTTAACTGTATGGATCTTCTTCTCAATGTAATGTACATGAAAAGACTGCTGAGATTCCTCAGCAGTCTTTTTTTATCCCCATTAACGAGCAGTAAGACCCCCACGGATTAAAGTTTCACTTTATCCCCTCCCCTATTACATCCACATTACGGAATTAACAACAGAATCATGAAAAATATACTTATTATGACAAATGTTAAGAAAACTCTTTCTTTATGAAATCGAATCCATATGCGTTGCTTTTCTACCTATTATATGGCTAAATAGTTACTATATTTATTTGAAGGGAGAGAACGCAATGGAACATCACACTTCTGTTCTATCACTTATGGTTGTCGTTGCAATCGCGTTTTTCGTTCCCCTTTTGTTACAACGCTTTAAATTAAAAGCACTTCCTGTCGTTGTTGCAGAAATCATCGCAGGAATCTTTGTAGGTAAAAGTGGATTTAACATCATTGAGCCAGATATGTGGCTTCAAGTCTTATCAACACTAGGATTTATCTTCCTAATGTTCTTAAGTGGTCTAGAAATTGACTTTTCGATCTTTAAACAAAAAGGGAAAAAGAATACGACAAACGAACCAAACACATTCCAAGCAGCAAGCATTATCTTCTTATTTATTTTCATCTTATCTTATGCTCTATCATTACTATTCGTATGGCTAGGATTCGTAGATAATGCAATGTTTATGACTTTAATTATTTCAACTATTTCTTTAGGTGTTGTTGTACCAACATTAAAAGAGAATAACTTAGGAAAAACGGCAATCGGACAAATCATTTTATTAGTTGCTGTTATTGCAGATTTAGTTACAATGATTTTACTCGCTGTATTCGTCGGATTAAATTCCGAAAGCGGCCAAAGCATGTGGCTCCTTCTTCTTCTATTCGGTGCTGGTATTGTTATTTACTTCGTTGCAAAACGCTTTAAAAACATTCCATACTTAGATAGCTTAAAAGCTGGTAGTGTACAAATTGATACACGAGCTGTTTTTGCACTCATCTTAATATTAGTCGGGTTATCTGAATCTGTTGGAGCTGAAAATATTTTAGGTGCCTTCTTAGCGGGTGTACTTGTATCGTTATTATCACCAAATGAAGATATGGTTGAAAAACTGGATTCCATCGGCTACGGTTTCTTCATCCCTATTTTCTTCGTAATGGTTGGTGTAAATTTAGAGGTTTGGTCTATTTTCAAAGAACCTTCTAGTATGCTCATGATCCCAATTTTAATTGTGGGACTCTTTATTTCAAAACTGTTACCATCACTCGTCTTACGAAAATGGTATCCACGTAATATCGTACTGGGAAGTGCCATCTTATTAACATCGACACTCTCTTTAGTTATTGCAGCTGCACAAATTGGTGAAAAACTAGGAATCATCAGTCCAAGTTTATCTGCTTCCCTTATTTTAAGCGCAGTTATTACTTGTATTTTCGCACCTATATTATTTAAAAAGATGTTCCCGAAAGTAGAAACACCAAAACCAAAAGTTTCTATTATTGGTGCGAGCAGAATTACACTTCCATTATCACTTGATTTAAAACGAGAAGATTATGACGTGACACTATATATGATGCGTCAAAATAAAATAAATGATGAGGAAGCGAAATCGCATGACTTCCCTATCGTGAAATTAGATGACATCACAATTGCATCATTAACTGAACAAACAGCGTTTCATGCAGACCGCGTTGTTGTTGCAACAAGCGATGATGAACAAAACTTATTATTAGCAGAACATGCAAAGGAGCTAGGTGTTGAACATGTTATTGCAAGTGTAGAAGATCCACTTCTACAAGAAAAAGCAACGCAAGAACATATCGCCGTATTCTCAACAATTAACTCTACACGTATTCTATTACGTGCACTAATTGATAAACCGAGTCTCGTTCGCTTAATTACAACAGCAAACGAAACAGTCCGTGAAGTGGAACTACGGAGTAATAAATATAACGGCGTTGCACTTCGTCGCCTTCCATTTTTAGGCGATGTACTCGTCATTCAAATTTATCGTGGGAATAAAGCATTAATCCCACATGGTGATACAAGCCTACAGCACGGCGATACATTACTTGTAACTGGCTCAAAAGAACACATCGATACACTTAAAAGCATATTAGAATAGAAAAATGCCCCTCACATAATTGAGGGGCATTTTTTTCCATTTTATATGGTAAAATGTTACTATCATATATTATGAGGATGGATCACATTATGTCTATTGTAACTTTAGCTCTCTTATTATTAGCGGAAGTACTCGTTGCCATTATTCTCATCGGTGTTAGCATTGAAATTTGTAGTTACGGATGGAAAAAATCAAATGGAATAAAATACTCTTGCCTCCTACTTTCACTCCTTCTCGGAACTGCTAGCATACTCGGACTTTTCGCCGCACCTGCCTATTTCTTTATACAACTAACAGAAAAAGCCTTATAGGAAAGGATGTTAATATGATTACTGTGAAAAATATTGATGGATCTGAAACTTACGTATTACGTCAAAAAATTTTACGCCCGAGTCAAACGTTAACAGATTGTAAATACTCTTCCGACTATGAAACAGATACCTTTCACTTAGGCGCATTTATAAACGATGAACTTATTAGTATCGCTTCCTTCTCAAAAGAAATATACCCTGACTTACCAGCAGGTATGCATTATCGTCTACGAGGAATGGCAACATTACCTGAGTTTCGCAATAACCGTGCTGGAAGCTCATTAATTCAGAAGGCGGAACAAATCTTGCAAGAACGTCAAGCAAATATTTTATGGTGTAATGGCCGAGTTACTGTAGCTGACTATTACAAGCGCTTAGGCTTTCAGGAACATGGTGAGATATTTGAAATTGAACCGATTGGCCTTCATAAAGTACTGTATAAAAAGATATAAGAAAAGCTTTCCGCAGTATGGGAAAGCTTTTCTTATATTTCAATCTTCACTTTTTATTTTTTTCATATATATGTATATAAACAAACTAGGAACTAAAAAACAAGCAAACATAATAAGCCCTGTCATACTAATTTCCTTTATCGAAATATCTGGTGTTACAATAATACAAATAGCTAAAATCCCAATAACAATACCTACTGGAATGAATAATAACTTCATAAAATAACTGCGCGATACTCCCCCTGTATGCTCATACACTTCCACTGAATTTTTCAGATTTAAAAAGTTTATAACTATTATCCCGCCCATAAATACCATTAATAAATCCGAAACACTTTCATATCCTGCACCTTGCAAAACGTAGCGATAAAAAACAATACCTAGTATGATAATATTTTGTAAGATAAAAACTAATCTAATATGTTTTAGCCCCTCAATCATTAAACGTTCATCTTTCACGATTTTCATCCCCTCACTCCTTGTCCTCCCAAAACAAATCATTCAATGTTTTATCTACCGCATAACAAATTTTCAAACATAAATCTAAAGACGGGTTGTATTTCCCCTTCTCAATTAAACTAATCGTTTGCCTTGTAACGCCTACTTTTTCTGCTAATTGTTGCTGTGTTAAATCTAACTGAACACGCGCGACTTTTATTTTACTTACAGCCATTCATGTTCCTCCTCTACTCTTAGTGTAACATATATATTCCATTAAGTAATTTATAATTTACGTAATTGATTTAAGTTTCACTTTATTATACACAAAAAAGGAGCCTCTCATAAGAAGCCCCCTCTCCTATATCTATATTATAAGAATAAATGACATCCAAATAAAATTGTAAATAAGTATAGTAACGGATGTACTTCCATCCCTTTCCCTTTCACAATTTTTAAGACTGGATACACTAAAAACCCAATCGCAATTCCATTCGCAATACTAGACGTTAACGGAATACCAACGAAAATTAAAAATGCTGGTAATGCATCTTCAAATTCATTCCAATTAATATCACGAAGACTTTGTGCCATTAAACTACCTACAATAATTAATGAAGGAGCTGTAATAGCGGCTACACTTGATAGAGAAGCAATTACAGGGCTGAAGAATGCCGTTATAATCGTTAGACCGACAACTACAATACCTGTTAATCCTGTTTTACCACCCGCGGCAATACCAGCTGACGATTCAATCGTCGCTGCTGTTGGGCTTGTTCCAAAGATAGAGCCTGTAGTCCCGCCGATTGCATCTGCAATAAACGCTTTACCAAAACGTTTCTCTGTATTATCTGTAATTAAACCTGCTTGTTTAATTAAACCGAGTAATGCACCTGTTGTATCAAATAACAGTACAAGTAAAAATGAGAATACAACGCCATATAATCCGTATTCAATTACATCTGAAAAGGCGTTGATTGGATTTGAAACGATAATACCCTCTGGTAAATGAGGCATCGCAACAATTTTATCCGTGAACTTCAGTTGCCCTGTAAAGAAGGCGATAACTCCTGTCACAATCATACTAATAAATAATGCACCGCTCACACGCAATGCCATTAATACCGCCGCTAATATTAAACCAATTAGAGTTAAAATAACAGCTGGAGAATGGAAGTCACCAATCGTAACTAAGTTAGATGGATGATCAACGATAATTCCAGATAGACGTAATCCAATAAAAGCAATAAATAACCCAATTCCACCTGCAATCGCATGTTTTAAACTGTCAGGAATTGCGACAATTAGCTTTTGCCTAAATGAAGTGAAAGATAATAAAAGAAAAATAATACCTGTTACAAATACTGCTGAAAACGCAATGACATATGTAATCCCCTCTGCCTGTTGAACAACAGAATAAGCAAAATACGCATTCATTCCCATAGCTGGAGCAATAACAATTGGATAGTTAGCTAAAAACGCCATACATAGCGTCCCTACAACCGTCGCAATAATAGTTGCCGTAAAAGCTTGATCAAATGGTACACCTGCATCAGATAATATTTTCGGATTGATGACAAGAATATACGCAAATGTAAAAAAAGTTGTGATGCCAGCTAAAAGCTCTTGCTTCACAGAAGTGTTATATTTTTGTAATTGAAACATGGTTATGTACCCTTCCTACATCTGAATTATTATCACACATTCTTTTCTTACTAGTATGTGAGAAAATATAATACTTAATCTTAACAATCAATAAAAAGAGGAGTCAATATATTCACTAATAGTTCGAATTTTAAGTTTAAGTCTGACAAGTACAGATGTAGTACAGCTCGTCACGATTATTTTTGTAGCATAACAGATAAAAATGTTTTATAATTTGAAATAGTTAAATATTTAGGTAGCTCATTCTACAAGGGGGATTCTTCTTATGCAGCACACAAACAAATCTGGAACTTTAAACCGTGGTTTAAAAGAACGACACATTACTTTAATGTCACTCGGTTCAGCTATTGGCGTTGGACTCTTTTTAGGATCTGCTTCTGCTATTAAGCTAGCTGGCCCTTCTATTCTACTAGGTTATATGATCGCTGGACTCGTTATTTTTTTCATTATGCGAGCACTCGGAGAAATGGCAATTGAACAACCTGTTGCCGGTTCTTTTAGTAAATATGCTTATGATTACCTTGGACCACTAGCTGGCTATATTACCGGTTGGAACTACTGGTTCCTATGGGTTGTTACTTGCATGGCTGAAATTACGGCAGCTGGCATTTACATGCAGTACTGGTTCCCAGATATCCCACGCTGGACTTGGGCTTTACTCGCTCTATTATTAATGAGTGCTTTTAACTTCTTATCCGTAAAAGTATTTGGGGAACTTGAATTTTGGTTCGCTCTCATCAAAATTGTCACAATTATCTGTATGATAATTGTTGGAGCTGGTATTATTTTATTCGGATTCGGAAACGGCGGTATCGCTACCGGCATTTCAAACCTTTGGTCACATGGTGGCTGGTTCCCAAATGGTTTTTCTGGGTTACTGCTCTCTTTACAAATGGTGTTATTCGCTTATTTAGGCGTTGAATTAATCGGTGTTACAGCGGGTGAAGCTCAAAATCCGAAAAAAACACTCGCAAAAGCAATCGATAACGTATTTTGGAGAATATTACTGTTCTACGTTGGGGCTCTATTCGTTATGATGGCAATTTATCCATGGAACGAACTTGGTGAGAAAGGAAGTCCATTTGTATTAACATTCCAGCAAATCGGTATCGCAAAAGCAGCAGGTATTATTAACTTTGTCGTATTAACAGCAGCTCTTTCTTCTTGTAATGGCGGTCTATTTAGTACAGGCCGTATGCTATTTACATTGGCACAGCAAAAGAAAGCACCTGAAAGATTCGGTCGTTTAAATAAAAACGGTATTCCGAGTCAAGGAATTGTAGCAACTGCTATCGTTTTACTCATTGGCGTTATATTAAACTATCTCGTACCTGCAAAGGTATTTACATGGCTTACTAGTATTTCAACTTTCGGGGCAATTTGGACTTGGGGCATCATATTAGTCGCTCAAATTAAATTCCGTAAAGGATTGCAAACTGATAAAAAGGACAAGCTAACATATAAAATGCCTTTACATCCATTAAGTTCATATTTCTCACTCGCTTTCCTTGCACTAGTATTAGGTATAATGGCGTATTCAGAAGATACAAGAATCGCATTGATTGTCGGCCCAATTTGGCTTATTGGTTTAGCTATCGTGTATTACATGAAGGGATTTCATAAAATTGATGAAACACCTAATTCAAAAATTAGTTAAGTCCAAAATCTCTTCCTATTTACTAGGAAGAGATTTTTTCATTATTCTAACAAATATTTTTCAATTAAATTAACGCTATCTTTACACTATTTAATATTTTCTATCTTTCTTTCCACCCAAAAATAGATTACATTATTAAAGCAAATATTTTTATTAGGGGGATTCTTCTATGAAGAATAAAAAATGGATTACATTTTCTTTAGCAACAGCAATTACACTAAGTATAGGAGCCTCGTTCATTCCGTCTACTTATGCCGAAAGCTCAGTAGACCCAGCTCCTGAAATTGCTGCAAAAGTTGTAAATCAAAATAACGGGAAGAAAGTATTATTCGATAATACACACGGTCAAACTGCCGGGACAGCTGACTGGGTTATCGATGGCGGCTTTTCTGACTTCGGAAACGGTATTGCCCAAAACGGATATCATGTAAAAGAACTTCGTAAATCAACACCTATTACGTACGAAGATTTAAAAGACTACAATGTTTTTATCGTTCCAGAAGCTAATATTCCTTACAAGAAATCTGAACAAGATGCAATGTTACAATATGTGAAAAGTGGCGGAAGTATTTTCTTTATTGCCGACCATTATAATGCAGATCGTAATAAAAATCGTTGGGACTCTTCTGAAGTATTTAATGGATATAGACGTGGTGCTTGGGATAATCCAGCAAAAGGAATGTCTAACGAGGAAACAAATTCACAAGCTATGCAAGGAGTAGAAAGCTCTGATTGGCTATCTGACAACTTCGGTATTCGCTTCCGCTATAATGCTATTGGTGATGTTTCAGCTAAAAACATTGTATCACCGGCACAATCATTCGGAATTACAGAAGGGGTTTCATCTGTAGCAATGCATGCTGGTTCTACTCTAGCAATTACAAACCCAAAACTAGCAAAAGGCCTTGTGTATCTTCCAGAAAACCCATCAAAATGGAATAACGCTGTTGATAGCGGTGTTTATAACAGCGGTGGTGTTGCAGAGGGTCCTTATGCCGCTATCTCAAAAGTAGGTCTTGGAAAAGCTGCTTTTATTGGGGACTCTTCTCCTGTTGAAGATGCTACGCCAAAATACGTCCGTGAAGACTCTGGTCAAACAAAGAAAACTTACGATGGCTACAAGGAAGAAAACGATGCTATCTTACTAGAGAATATCGTAAATTGGTTATCGAAAAAAGAGACATTTACAAGTTTAGATCAAGTTAATGGTTTACAACTTGATCTACCTACTGCTTTACAAACATTCGAACAACCAAGCTTATCAACAGAACCACAACCTGAACCTTGGAGCGCGCCAAATGCAGGTTATCAATGGTTTAATACAAATACTTTCAAACCAGGTTCATATGGTTATAACGGTGCGGTAACAGCAAGCGACTACGTAGTTACACACCCTAGCACTCTACCAAACAATGAAGTGTTCCAAATAAAAATTCAAGTAAATAACTTATTACCAAACACAACATACAATAATTACTCTTTAGGTATATTTACTACTGGCGGTACACAAGTAGCAAAGGTTCAAAATACAAATGGTACTTGGCCATCTACTTTTGGATATAGTAGTGCATTCTCTTTCACAACAAACAGCTTAGGTACTGCTGAGAAAATTGTGAACGTACAAATCGATTCAAATACAGCTGGACAAGCAACGCTTCGTCTACGCCAAAATACGACAGCGAAATACAATGAAGCTGTAATAATTAATAAGAAATAATGAAAAAGGCAATCCGGATATGGATTGCCTTCTTTTTACTTCTCTTCTTTTGAGAAAAACATTCTTGAAATAACGATACCTATACTACCTACTATTAAGAATAACACTGCCCTGATCATCATTGAAACTTCTGGTAAGTCTAGAAGGAATAGCTTTCCTATCGTTACGACTAACACGACTAAGCCGGCATACAATATTTCATTCATATTTTTATTCCGTCCAAGCCAAACGGAAAATAATGCATATACCATCCATAATAATGATACCGATACGCTTATTATACTTCCATCTGTAGAAAGCACTTCACCGACTCTAGTAATTACAATAAATACAATAACCATAAACCAATAGAGCGTTATAGAATAAACATATTTTCCAAAACTCATTAACACATCTTTCGCTTGCTTCATGCAGTAATAAAATGTACCTATTAAAATAATATGAGCAACGAACCCAGCTGAAATGAAATGATCAAACGGACTAAAAATAGTTTGTATCATTCCAATCCCGTAAACCGTCGCACTAACATACAATTTTATCTGTTGTTTTACTTTAATAGCAGTCACCATAACGAGGAAACCTTGTAATAATAATACAATCGCTGCATTCACTAGACTATACTCATATAAAATCGCTAAACTAAATGCACCCATTGCGAAACCAAATAAAAGATTTGTAAATGTAGAATGTCTATTCTTCCTATATTCAAGCACGAACATAGTAGCGTGCACGAGTGCACTAATCATTAATCCCCATGTTGTGAATTCAGGTATTTTTGAAATGGCTAATATAAAGAGAACTGCATTCGCACTAAATATCGCCAAGCGTGGCTCTACTATAAAACTTCTCTCCGTAAACATATGCCAAAATAATAGTAAGTGAATTAAACCATAAGCAACTGTTAACTGTATTTGCAAATCCTCTACTAACATTGACATAATAGCAAAGAAGACAAAAAGGACAATAGCAGCAACAGCATAAGAAATCATATATAAATACTGATAACGATTTTTCAACGCATACCATAATAAGCTAAGTGTCAGTATCGTCTCATATCCAAAGAAAATATACGGATTAGGAGTCGTACTATTTAATAAGAAGGGTACGAAGAAAGCTCCTACCGCTACGAAGATAGTAAGATATTCCGATTGATACCTCTTTGCTACATAAATACCTAAAATGACCCATGCAATATTACATACAAACGCGACACTTGCTGGAATAAATCCATATAAATAATGTGCCGCAAATGTCGTTAAAACTATACCTGTAATACTGCCTCCCGCTAATACTAACCCTAACGCTTGCCGCTCTCGTTTAATTTGAATATCCCCTATATAATAAAAACCGATTGATAGGACAATACCAAACACAATTCGTATTGCTGGTGTTAATAATCCAGCATCTACCCCTGCTTTAAATAACCAGATTACTCCAAGTAACATAATGCCGACAAATATGCGCGGTAACCAAGTTTGGCAAAACTTAATAATATTAAATGGTTCTGGTTTAAAAGCAGATATATCCACTTGTTTTACCTCACGTTCTTGCACAGGCTCTTTTATTGTAACTACTTCTTCTTTTTGTTTTTCCTCCATTACCGTTTCAATATATTCTGTCTTTTCCTTACTAACATGTTGCTGAGCATTTTCTACTTCTATTTCTCTTTGTTTTGCTTTCAATTCAAAAAGCGCTTCTTGAATCGTTTCAATTGCCGTTTCAAGCGCTTCTATTTTCTTATTTAAATCCTCCTTCATACGCTCCCCCCTCATCACCTATTCAAAACCTATATATTACCAATTATCTTTATCATACTCTTAGTCTATTCATTTTCAATACTATTTTTCCAAAAAAAGAAAGGTGTTTTCCGAAATAGGAAAACACCTTTTACTTATTTATTCTTATTTAAAACTACACTAATGATAACGCCAATACAAGCACCTATAATAGCTGGAACAATCCACCCAACACCTTCTGTATAAAACGGAATATATTTCAATACTGGCGTCCACTGATTCAAGATTACATTTTTATTGAAAATATCAACTGCACTAAACAACGCTACAATCCCAACAGTTACTGCATATACGTATGCATACTTTCCAATATATTTATGGAATAACCCTAAAATAATTAGTGTTAATGCAACTGGATAAATAAATCCAAGAATCGGTACTGATACTTTTAAAATTTGCGTTAATCCTAAATTAGCTAAAATCATACTAACAAAACTTAATATAAATGCCCAAACTTTATACGCTACTTTCGGAAATGCACTTGCGAAAAATTGGCTACAAGATGTAACAAGTCCGATTGAAACACATAAACATGCGATCGTAAAAATAAGACCTAATAAAACGACTCCGCCTTGTCCAAATAATGTAGTCATCACTTGTGCTAACACGTTCGCCCCATTATCAAATGTCCCTAATGAGCCACTCATTGAACCAACATATCCAAGTATGACATAAATAATAGATAGTAATAGTCCTGCCCCAATTCCAGCAATACTCATATATTTCGCTAAACCTTTATCATCTTCAATGCCTTTTGCACGTAAAGCATTTGCAATAACAATCCCAAAAATTAAAGCTGCTAATGCATCCATCGTTAAATACCCATCTAAAAACCCTTGGAACATAGGAGCTTGTCCATAGCTTCCAGTAGCCTCTTTTACACTACCTACTGATGTAAACATGCTCTTTATAAAAATAAGGGCAATCATCCCTAATAATAACGGTGTTAAAACCTTTCCGAACAACCCCATTAATTTAGACGGTGATAAGCTTAACCAGTACACAATACTAAAGAAAATAACCGTGTAACATAATACAACTACACTTCCCGCTTCTGGGAACAACTGACCTGGCCCCATTTCAAAAGCTAAACTTCCTGCACGTGGTATACCAAGACCTGGTCCAATAAATAAATACACGATACACGGAAAAATAATGGCGAATGAAGAATGAACCCGACCCGCTAGCGTTTGAAAACTTCCTGCTTTCGCAATAGCAATAACTCCCAATATAGGAAGACCTGTTGCTGATATAATAAACCCTACTAATGAAATCCACACATGTTCTCCCGCTTCATACCCAAGGAAAGGTGGGAATATAAGATTCCCCGCTCCAAAGAACATCGAGAATAACATAAGGCTAATCAGTAAAATTTCTTTTTTCTGTAACAATTTCATTTGTTTCTCCTTCTTTAATTTCATCTTTTATGAAATCAATTTCACATATAAAAAAATTGCAATAATCCGCTTCCTAACAAAGAAAACATAGTCCATAGTCTATCACAAAAGAAACACCCATTCTATAGCTATCTCTCTTTTCCAATTTCTTCTGAAAAATCAACCTTTATTGACTTATAATAGTTAATAAGGTAAAATATTAAATGTACAAAATTATTAACTTTGTTTTTGTTTGTGTCAGGAGGAAAATAACATGGAATCAACGATACAACTAGAAAGAGAACAACAAAGAAAAAAGAAACATCCTCCAGGTTTATACTTACTCTTCTTTACAGAAATGTGGGAAAGATTTAGTTACTATGGATTACGAGGATTATTAACATTATATTTAACGACAGCTTTAGTAAGCGGTGGTCTTGGGTTTAGTCCCGCATGGGCACTCTCTATTTACGGATTTTATACTGGAGCCTGTTATTTCACACCAATGATTGGTGGATACTTAACAGACCGTTTTCTAGGTAGACGAAAAGCAATCACAATTGGTGGTATAACAATGGCAATCGGTAACCTTACACTATTTGCCTTGCAAAACCAATTAGGCCTATACCTCGGATTAGCGCTTATTATTATTGGTAATGGATTCTTCAAACCGAACATCTCTACACTGGTTGGAGAATTATACGAAGAGAATGATCCAAAACGTGATAGTGCATTTACCATTTTCTATATGGGTATTAACGTCGGGTCATTTTTAGCTCCACTCGTTTGCGGATTTTTATCAGAAAATTTATTCAAAACAACAGTTGATGGCGTTGTACATTACGGATTCCGTTACGGTTTCTTAGCCGCTTCAATCGGAATGATCATTGGACAAATTTTATTTACAACACTATCAAATCGCTTCCTTGGTGATATTGGTAAAAAACCAACTCGCGATTTGCAAACAGCTGCTGGACAACCATCAGTAGGAGATACACCGTTAACCAAAAAAGAAAAACAACGTACCGCAGTTATCGTCATTTTAACATGCTTCGTTGTCTTCTTCTGGGCTGGCTTTGAACAAGCTGGTAGCTCATTAACATTATATACAAACAAATTTGTAGACCGCTCTGTGTTCGGATGGGAAGTTCCAACATCTTGGTTCCAATCGGTCAATCCATTATTTATTATTTTACTTGCCCCAGTCATTTCAGCATTATGGGCAAAACTTGCAACTCGTAAGCGCGGGGATTTAAAAATCCCAACTAAAATGGGACTTGGTATGATCCTACTCGGTATCGGTTATATCATTCTTGTTATCGCTACATTAAAAACAGGTAGTGATGAACATAACATTACAGAAAAAGCAAACTTACTATTTATCGTCTTTACGTATCTTTTCCATACGTTAGGTGAGCTATTCTTATCACCTGTTGGACTATCAATGGTTAGTTCGCTCGCTCCAGTAAAACTAGCATCTTTACTAATGGGCGTATGGTTAGCAAGTTCAGGTATCGCCAACATTTTAGGTGGACAACTTGCAAGCTTCACAACTTCACTTGGATATGCTGAAGTATTTACAGTTATTGGCGCTGTAGCAATCGTTTTAGGTTGTGTTTTATTACTAATTTCCAAAAAGTTAGTGAAGTGGATGGATTAAAAAAAGATGAGGGATTTCCCTCATCTTTTTTTATGCATTCTTACCTTTTTCTATCGCTTGTTCGTACAGCTCTTTATGTTCTTTATATTCACTTGGAACAAAATTCTTATAGAAGAATGCAAGCCAACTGTCTCCTTTTTTATATCCTTCTTCTCGAATGTCAGCCGCTTTTTTATTCGATTTGAATCCTTCAACAAACCATTTTTTTAACGATTCATTCTTTTCATATTTAGCAGGTACCTTTAAATCATAGTTTTCAAACGCATACTTATAGCCAACCTTTTCTACTGCCTTTTTTGTAGATTTATACCCTTTTTCATAGGCTGTTTCATATGCCTTCACGTATACTTCTTTCTCTCTATTTCCAGGATTCTTTTCAGCTAGTTCTTTCCCGGTCTTTTCCCCTAATTCAGCTTGCTCTTTTTCAATTTTTTCTGTTCTTTCTTTATTCCCTACTTTGAACCCGTCTGCAAAGTTTACCTTAAACTCTGGAGCAACTTGACTATCGTCCATCGTCTCTTGTGCTAAACCTTGTTCTTTTCCTTTTTCAAAATACGTTTTTTTCTGCTCTGCTAAAGACCATGCGGCTGCATAAGTCGCTTTAAACGCTTGTTTATATGCATCAGATTTTCCAGCTACATGCACTTCTGCATCATTTTTTCCTGCTTTAAAATCAGTTTCTCCATTCTTTTGACCTTCAAGTTGACCTTTTTCCATATCAGCTTGGCGCTGCGCTTCCTCTTGCTTACGTGCCTCTTCAGCTTTTCTCTGTTCCTCGGCTACACGTTGTCTCTCTTCTTCAGCTTTACGCTGTGCTTCTGCAGTACGTTGTTTTTCAGCCTCAGCGTTGCGCTGGGCTTCTGCAGCACGTTGTTTTTCAGCCTCAGTATTGCGCTGGGCTTCTGCTTGTCTCTCAGCTTCTACAGTACTATTATTATTCTGGCTAGGAGCTGGGCTCGTTGCACCACTACTAGAAGCTGGTTTATTGTGATAATGATATTCCCCGTACTGTAATCCCCATTTCTCACAATTTGTACGACACGTATGTCCGCCATTAGCATCTGTACGCCCTGGATGCGCATAAGCTGAAATTGGAGCTACCAATAACGCTATACTCGTTGTTAAAAGAAGTTTCTTCACCTGTTGTCTCACTCTTGTTCCTCCCAAAATCTTGAATTATAACTTCATTATACATAAATAGAAAAATACTTGAATACCAACTAAAATATTCTATTATTTCTCAACATTAGTAAAAAAGAAGGTCAACTCTTTAAAGAGTTGACCTTCTTTTTTACTTCTTCGCCTTTGTTCCTACTAAATCACCAGCAACAACATAACGTTTAGAATTATCTTTCACTGATACACATGTAATAAGCGTTATCTCATCTTTCCCATGATCCTCTACAACTTCCCATTTATCAGGAGTTACTTCAGATACACCAGTAACCGCATACTCATATTCATTTTCATTGTCATACAAATAAATTTTATCGCCTTTTTTTAGAGACGCTATGTCACTAAATAAAACACCTTTTTTAGACATGTTATGTCCTGCTAATGCATAGTTCCCTTTTCCCATTACTTGATTTTCTTTTACTGTTGCTGCACCTGATAATAAGTTTTTCTCAGTAGAAGATTTTAAAACAGGAATTTCTAATGAAACACTCGGGATCGAAATACGACCAATTACTTGTTTCTTATCTAATGATGCATTCGCTACTTCTGCCAAGTCTGGCTGATTAATTTTCGAAGCATCTACAAATTCCGTCTCATGTTTTTCATAATCCATCTTTTGAACAGCCTGTACATTTTCAGTCTGTTTCTTTTCAGCCTGATATCCATCATAAAATGGCTTTCCGATTAACACGCCACCTACAACAAATAGCAGAATTGCTACTATACTATAAATTCTTTGCTTATTCATATACAATTCCTTTCCCCTACAAAATCTTACTCTATATAAAATGATAAGATAATATTGCTATATGTACAAGTATTAGCTGAAAAGAAACCTTCTTGCCGGGGCAAGAAGGTTTCTTTTTAAGCTAATTTATTTCTGTATAGTGATACGTGGAATACTGTCACTTGAGTCAAATAAATCAAATATACAACATATAAAGGATACGCTGGAATATACAAATTTGCTACAGGTGTAAATATTAATAATCCTAGTGCACAAGGTAATACAAACCACAATGATACAAATGTTGTTCGACATGCTCTATCTGTAATATCCTTCTCACGTTCATCCTCTTGGGGAAATAATAAAGGATACAATCGCAATGATGATTTTTTATATTTCTTCTTATGCAATCTTTTAAAAAACGCTAATATGATAGCTACAATAAATAGTAATACAACAGGTGTCAAACTCATTGTTATTTTAGATGACAAATTCTCATTTTCAATAATATCAGCAAACTGTATATAAAAATCATAAAACTCTACAAATGCCCAGCATGCCAATACACTGTAAAATAAATTTATGATATATGAAGCAATAATTCTATTCATCCTCTTCCCCCTCCTTATTTAAAACAAACACATCTTCCATCTTTAACTGAAACACATCACAAATCGTAAGTGCTAATAACAACGAAGGAACGTAATCCCCTTTTTCAATTGCTGCAATTGTTTGTCTCGTCACTCCAACCTTTTCTGCTAATACACTTTGCGAAAAATTGAAGCGAGCCCTTAATTCTTTCACTCTATTTAAAATGGTCAATTTTACCACCTCTCAATTTTATTGTATGTTATCCTTAACAAAATGTAAACTCAACTTAACATTATTTTTACAAAAAAATCCAACTTTACATATTGTAAAGTTGGATTACGTTTTAGTTTAAAATTGTAACTTTAACATTTTTTCTGCCCCAATTACTAGATGAAGCTTTATCAGGCATTAAAACATCGATTTTGTGACCTTTAATTGCGCCACCAGTGTCGGCTGCAATTGCTTGTCCATAACCTTCAACATATACAGTAGAACCTAATGGGATAACACTTGGATCTACAGCAATTAATTTCATTCCTGGGTTTGCAGTTAGATTATAGCCTCCCCATGCAGAATAAACTTGTTGTCCTGACGCATAGCCATTTTCAGCTGGATCTGCTGTATAAGCTGTTGCATGTACATAGATTTCTCTTCCACCAGCAGTTGGCTTCGAAGGTTGTGCAGGTTCTACCTTCGAATTATTATTAGCAGCAGGTTCAGCTGGTTTATTAGCTTTCTCTTGCTTTTGTTTTTCAGCAATTTCTGCTTGTGCTTTCACTAAAGCTTCTCGCTCAGCCTTTGCAGCCGCTTCTGCTTTCGCACGCTCTTCTGCTGCAATTCTTGCTGCTTCTTGCTCACGAGCAATCGTTTCTTGTACTGCCTTCATATTTGACTCAATTTTAGCTTTTTCTTCTGCTGCTAAATTAAGTTGGCTTGCAATCTGATTATATTTAGCTTGAACTGTTTGTAAGTTATCTTGACGCTTTTTCAAGTTATCTTGCAACTCAGCTTGTGCTTTTGCTAATTTTTGTTTGTCTACTACTAAAGATGCTTCTTTTTCATCAATTGTTTTCTTATCCTCTTCAATTTGACGAAGATCTTGTTCTTGTAGACGTAAAATTTCTTTATCAGCTTCTAGAATAGTAGAAACTGCGTTCATACGTTGTAAGAAATCTGCAAAGTTTTTTGACTCTACTACAACTTCCACTACTAAACTTGTATTTGAACTGTTTTGAACAGAAACCATACGTTTTCTCATAATATCCTTACGAGCAAGGACTTTATCCTCTAAAACGACAATTTCATTCTTTTTTTGCTCAATCTGCTTATGTGTTTCATCAATTTTACGTTGAATAGCAGCTTGATCCTCTTTATTTTTTGCAATTGTATTATTTAAATTATGTAGTTCGTTTTCGATACCTTGAATTTCTTTACTAACAGCTTGCTTCTCTTGCTCTTTCTTCTGCATATCTGCATCGTTTTGCTGCAATTGCTGTTGCATGTTGTTAAGTTTCTCGTCGTTTGACTCTGCTTTTACAGCGACTGTACTAGAAAGACTGATAATTCCTGCTAATACTAGACTACTGATTCGCTTAAAATAGTTCATAATCCGACTCCCTTCTTATACAGTTATACATGATTTATTTTACAGTTTGTTTACAATACCATTAAATACAGTTTATTTTTCATGACGAAAAAAAGGGAATTATGCATAAAATGTAATAGATTCTTAAATATTTAACAATTCCTATATTTAAAAATTATAAAAGATGCTAAAATCCAAATATAGAGAAAATATAACTTCTAAAGGCGGTTGAAATAAATATATGTTTACTCAAAAGAAATCACTCCAACATAAAATTGATCAATTAGAAAATCGTATACAGGAACTAGAAGCAGAATTAAAACAAAAAGATATTGAAAAACAAGAGATTATTTCTTCTATTCACGACCGTGTGCAAAGCGTCATTCAAGAGCATCAACTTGTAAATAATCAACACCATACACTTCAAAATTTAGTTCAACAATTAAACTCATGTTTCGAAAATGTTTCAACGCGTACTACACATTCCAATGAATTGAATAACGAAATGTTACAAAAAGAACAAAGCTTAATTCAATCTATTGAAGAAATTATTGACTGTTCTAATGAAGGAAAAGAATCTGTTCACCGTCTACTTATTGTAATTAACAAATTAGGTGAACAATCTCAGCGTACGTCTAACAGTATGAATCATTTAAGCGAACGCTCAAAAGAAATCGAGCAAATTGTAGAAGTCATTCAAAACATTGCAGCACAAACAAATTTACTAGCTTTAAATGCAAGTATTGAAGCAGCACGTGCTGGAGAACACGGTAAAGGATTCGCTGTCGTTGCCAATGAAGTAAGAAAACTAGCAGAAAGCACAGCAGAAAGTACAAAAAACATTGGCAACTTAACGAAAAAAATTCAAGAAGAAATTGAAAAAGCATATGATAACACAAAAGATAATTTGCATTTAGTCGATGAAGGTGTAGAAATGAGTGCCGATACAAACGCTAGAATTGAAAATATTTTAATTATGATTCAAACGTTACAAAATGGTGCTACCAATGTTATTAAAGCTATCGAAAATCAAAAATCTTGTAATGATGATATATTACGAGAATTCGCTAATACACAACAAATGTTCCAAAAATTAAATACTACTATTATGAACCATATTCATGATGCTGAAAAAGTCGATGTTCAATTGACTAAAGGTCTTCAAGAAACAGCGGTTTCTCATTAATAATAAAAACCCCTTATAACGCCATAAGGGGTTTTTATTATATTTCGAATTTTTATTTCTTCTCAATATTCATCCATATCTTTGTTATAATGGAAAAGTTGTTTCTTTCGACTAATAAACAAGGAGGATGTTATGGAACAATTTCACTTCATTTTAAAATATTTAATTCTTGGTCTGTTCCAAGGACTAACAGAACCAATTCCAATTTCTTCAAGCGGTCACCTCGTTTTAGCACAACATTTGCTAGGACTAGAAATAGAAGGGTTTAGCTTCGAACTACTTGTTAATTCAGCTTCATTATTAGCTGTATTACTTATTTATAGAAATGATTTAATTCGTCTAACGAAGAATGGTCTATCTTATATATTCACAAGAGCAGAAGACGCAAAATCAGATTTCTTCTTTATTATTTATCTTGTTATTGCGACCATTCCAGCAGGTGTTATTGGTGTTTTATTTAAAGATTACATCGATCAGTACTTAAAAGGTGTGAAGATGGTTGGGATTTCCCTCCTTATTACTGCTGTTGGCCTTTGGATTATTAGAAACTTGCGTGGGCGTAAAAATGATGGCGACCTTTCTATGAAAGATGCAATCATCGTCGGATTAGCACAAGCTTGCGCACTAATCCCTGGAATTAGCCGATCAGGTGCAACAATCGTAGCAGCGATGTTACTTGGTATGAAGCAAGAAACAGCCCTTCGTTTCTCATTCTTACTATATATCCCTGTTAGCTTAGGTGGTTTATTACTAAGTATTACAGACATTGCAAAAGATCCAAATCTAGACACATTATTCGTACCATATGTCGTTGCATTTATCGCAACATTTATTATGACGTATATTTCGTTAAAATGGTTTATGAACATTATGGCAAAGGGAAATTTAAAATATTTCTCTTTCTATTGCATTATCGTAGGTGTACTTACTCTTATTTTCTTATAAAGTGAAACTTACAAAGCGAAAAGCGAGTCATTCTATTAAACTAGGATGACTCGCTTTTTTATATCTTTGCCCCTCTTACCTTTCTATACAGTAAGAGGGGCCCTTTTATGCGTATACTTTCTTTTCTTGACAATACAAACGAATAACATGTTTATCTTGTTGAAATACATCATGCGTTAGGCGGATAATAATAAAATTTCGTTTTGTTTGATCATCATGAACAAAAATCTGTTCTCCCTCTAGAAAACGCCACGCACTTTCAAAAGTTGTAATATGATCCCCACTTACAGAAAAAAGCTCATATCGCATATCTTGTACCCTCTCTCAACTTATAATAATCATAATATCCTTATATTAAATTTAGTATAACTTAATTCCATTGAGATTTGTAATTTTTTCTATTTCGAAATATTTTAATTTTGTTTTCAGGCTCTTTTAACGTTATAATGATAAACGAATTTTCATTGAAAGGAGCTTCATTTTGACTGCATATTTATTTCCAGTAAAAACTGCATTTATTTTATTTCCTATTTTAGCAATGTTTCTCTTAATACCTTTTTTAATATTTAACTACCGAAAGTATGGTTATTTAAATAAATGGCGTTCATTTATTTTATACTCACTATTACTTTACTTATTAAATGCCTATTTTCTTGTGATTTTGCCGTTACCACAAACATATGATACTTGTAGCCTACAACCGGCTAATACGCAGCACATGCAACTATCACCATTTTATTTCATACAAGAAATTAGTAATCACACCTCGGCAATTTTAACGAAACCAGCTACTTATTTCTACCTATTAAAAGAATCTGCGTTTTTACAAGTAGCATTTAACGTTCTATTAACCGTTCCATTTGGTATTTACTTACGTTATTATTTCCGACGTAGTTTCTTACAAACAATTTGTATTTCTTTTTGTCTTTCACTCTTTTTCGAGCTAACACAAGTGACTGGACTATACGGTATATATAATTGTGCCTACCGCTTATTTGATATAGACGATCTGTTTTTAAATACATTAGGCGGCGTAATTGGCTTTATCATTGCACCAATATTTACGTACTTCCTTCCGAAAGCAAACGAATTAGATAGTCATATTGATTTGGAAACGAAACCAGTCGGATTCGTTCGTCGCTTTATCGCGATGCAAATTGATTGGATTTTCTTATCTATCGTTGTACCTGTCATTAAAAACAAAGGAAATTCCTTCTTTGTTTCTAATATTCAATCTTACACGAACATATACGAACTCATTTTCATAACGTGTTCAATCTTTATTTACTTTATTATCATTCCATACTTTACGAACGGAAAGACAATTGGTAAAGCATTGCTTCGTATTTACGTGAAAGGAAAATCAGATCGTATTACGTTGAAGGAACTATTCATCCGTTATGGTATATTCTATTTCGTTTTAGGTGGAATCAATTATATTCTTTCTAGTAGCTCTATCTTAAATCTTAAAGAGCCTTTAGTATTAGTAGTTATATTATTATTCCAACTCGTAATTAACGGTCTATTTATTATTCATGTTTTATTACATGTATTTAGTCGTGATAAGTTACTATTTTACGAGCGAATTAGTCAAACAAGAAATGCGATCATACTAAAAAAAGCTGACAAGTAATACTTTGTCAGCTTTTTTTCATAATCGTAAATAAATTTTCTGTGTAAGGGTTTGAAAACATTTCTGCTTCATCTAATAACTTCCTGACCTTTAGAAACGAATGCAATTCTGGATATATATTTTGTAATTTTTCGTACGTTAACGTATGCATTTTCCCCCAATGCGGGCGTCCCTCATACTTTAGAAAAATTTTCTCCACCTCACCAAAATAAGCAGCATACTTCATACCTTTATACATATGAACAGCAATATACGCTGAATCCCTTCCATACGCTGGACTGAGCCATATATCATCCCTTTTCACATAACGGCATTCAATTGGGAAGTGCACTTTATACTTTTTCTTTTCAATAAGGTTTGAAATTTCTTCTACAACGGTCCGCATATACTTTGAAGGAACGCTATACTCCATTTCATAAAATGGAACCGCACGCGATGTAGCAAATACTTCATAACTCGGGCCGATTATTTTTGTATTCGGTACAGCTTTAGCCGATAATCGACTTACTCCTTTACTTATAGAAGGAAACCATTTACACCCTTTAGATAACAAAGAAAACATCTTATTTTCAAGCAACTCTACCTTTAGTTTATGCCATTTCAAATCACTTTTTTTACCCGTTGTTTCGTTTGTAAATTTCACTTGTACTTCATCTGAATAAGGAAAAACAAAAAACTCAAAATGGCGATTCTTCTTATATTCTTCTAATTTGTTCATTACAGTAGATAGTGACTGTTTTTCACTTTCATACACAAGTGAATACGCCCCGATAACTTTCAATTTTATCTTTACAATGATACCAAGCATCCCAAGCGACAACTGAAAGGCTCTCCAATATTCCACATTCACAGTTTCCGAACAAACTATACTCTCACCTGTAGATAAAACTGCGGTAATCTCTATAACTTGTGTTGATAAACTCCCAAAGGTAACACCCGTCCCATGAGTTCCCGTACTAATCGCTCCTGCAATAGATTGCGAATCAATATCCCCTAAATTTTCTTGTGCATAACCTTTTTCTTCAAGTAACTTCCCTAGGTCATATAGCTTTGTTCCTGCCCACACTTCAACGGTCATCTTCTCCGCATCAATATTCACAATGCCCTTCAATTCATCTAAAGAAACTAAAATTTCTTCCGTTTGCACAAGAGGTGTAAACGAGTGCCCTGAACCAACAACACGAATTTTCTTCCCCTTTTTTCGCGCAAGTCCTACAACTTCTACTACATCTTGTATACTTTCTGGATACATCGTATAATGCGGCGTTCCTTCTACATTACCTGTCCAATTTCTCCATTTTTGTCCCTTTATAGAAAGCATTGGCCATCCCCCCGATATGTTGAATACTTCCCAACAATCTCTCCTTCTTTCACACGATATAAAAAAGGAAACCGCTCACATAATTCTCCAGCTTTACTATGGCGAAACAAGATAGAATCTCCTATCTCTACTCGTTCCTCGCCGTTATAAAAAATCGGTGTTTGTACCTCGCCAGCACCTTCTAAAGCTAATAGTTTGGCACCATTTGGCATCCAAACCTCAGGTTCTTTATCTTTCCCAGTTGCGCCTGAGGCAATATATCCACCACCTAGACAAGTGTAAATAGTTGGGGCTGGTTTACGCACAACTGGTAAAGCAAATCCGACAGCTGGATGAAATTGCACTGCTTTATAATAATCAAACAGCTTCGGGGCATAAAAAGCAGAGCCTATCGTAATCTCTGAAACTGAATGATCTTGCTCAGTTGTTTTTATACTTCCTGTGCCGCCCCCATTTACAAACCTTAGTTCAATACCTAGATTTTGTATTTCTTTTACGATATGGCCTCTTCTTTCTTTAACTTCTAACACTGATTTCTTCTTTAAATATGAAATCACTTTACTTTTCACTCGTTGATTCGGTATGCGATCTCCTACCCCAGCAATTTGGGCTTCATATCCCATTACACCATCTAGTATTAAAAACGATGATTCTTTCACCCTTTTTACTATTTTCAAAGCACCTTGTACATCTTTTACCGGTGATCTTTTGACCCCAAAATGAAACTTTACAAAACGACTACTCATATCAATATCCAAACAAACACGAAAATACCCTTTAGACTTCTCAGCAATTTTTTCTAAATAAACAATATGATCTTCACAATCCACCATACAAGTTATAATGAGCCCTTGCTTTGTTAACAAACTTATTTCATGTAACGCTCTTTCATCATAAGCAGGATATCCGAGCAATAAATCATTGAATCCTTGTTCAATTAAAAACAAAGCCTCCCTAGGTGAAAAACACATAATACCTTGAAATCGATCATTTGCAGCTAAAATCTTTTGCATAACCGGAACAGAACGTAACGATTTACTCGCTATACGAATCTTCTTATTTCCACTTAATTCTATAATCGATTGAATATTTCTATCTAAAGCTACTTCATCCAAAAATGCACACGGTAATGGAACCTCTTTAAAAATTCCTCGATCCACATTTTTTCTCTCCTCTTTTCTATATGTCTTATACATATTGGAAAGAAAGTTTAAATTTCCTCTTACAAAATAAAAAAGTTTCTTCCTATTAAGAAGAAACTTTTTTAGGACTACTTCATAGAAATAGTCGCCTCTACTGGATAATGATCAGAGTAATCATTATATGTATATTTTTTGAGCCATGATGTAACAGTCCACTGCGGAGATTTCGGTTGTAATACTTTATTCTCTATAAATGATGGATTCGCATGGTCTTTACTTGCAATAATATAATCTAAATACTCAGCAGGGCTATCAGGGAAATTGTATTTCGCAATACTATTTGTCGTCGCATCCCAAGTCGCTGTATGTCCTGTATAAGATGGAATAGAAGCGTGCAATGTTTTGAACATGGATGCGTACTCTGAGTCTCTATTGTTCTCTGCATTTATTTTATTCACGTTCATATCACCACCAAATAGGACGTACTCATCACTTGGTATATTCTTATTTTTAATAAAGTCTTGAATTTCTTTTAACTGGTTTGTACGTACAGATGCAGGTGAAGTTTTTCCGCACATACTATCTTCAGCCTGCAAATGCGTCCCAATCACATGAATGAAACGATCATTTTTCTTGATTTTCGTGTATACAAATCCTTTATTTGATAAATTATCTGGCCCGCATCCGTTTGCAAATACATATTGAATCTTTTCAACGATCGGCCATTTACTTACGATTGCAACGCCCCCATCTTCAGGAGTTGAAGATGAATAGCTACCTAACGTTTTATCCCATTCATTTCCGTTACTACGACCTAATACCGCTGTTTGATTTGGATATTCTTTCTTCAAATTCCCTAACAAACGATCTGAAGCGCTATTATCAAACACCTCATTTAATATAACAACATCTTGATTCTTAATATAATCCGCTGCTCCGATTAAATCCGCACGCTCACTTTGTCCCCAGTTCGGATATAAGTTTGTTGATAGCATGTACACGTTATGTGTCATCACTTTTAAAGTATTATTTTGATTTGTAGACGTTTCTGCTTGAGCTGAAGATCCTCCGTATAAAACTCCTAAACCAATCCCAAAGCTAAGTACACCTTTTAGCAATTTTCCTTTCACTTTTCATACCTCCATGTGTATAGTGATAAAAAGGCCAAATACTCTATTATGAGATTTGACCTTTTTTAAATACTTAACGATCTCCGTACGTATCAAACCAAAGCTGAATGTATCCGGCAGTAACACGTTGTGCATCCATTAAACGCTTACCTGTCATTGGTGTAACTTCAGCGCGCCATTTATCTGCATATTCTTGTGACACAGCTGCTCTTACGAACCAATCTTTCGTATTATCATTTACAATGCCAGCATAATCTTGTTTCGCAACTACTGCCGCTCCATGAATCCAATCTTCTGGATTTGTACCTTTCCAGTTCCAATATCCATTTCCATCTGTTACTTTATAATTATCTTTTATCGTATCTACAAAGTTTTCATATTTAGAATGGAATCCTTGTGGATACGAAAGATTTGTAAAGTTTGCCGCATGCATCGGTTGGTTTACATCTCCTAAATAATGAAGAGATAATCCTAAATAGAAGAATGCTTGTTTCATATCTTTATTTTTGTATGATTCACCAGCTAATTTAAAATATTTAGCTCCAGTTTCCTTCGCCTGCTTTGCATATGGAATATACGTTTTCCCATTATCAGGGTCATAGAAGTGTGAAGCAAATGTGCTATTATCATAATAAGGATTTTCATAGTCAGCAGCATAAATACCATTTTCTAATTCCGTACGCCATTCATTTAATTGTGCAACTCGATCTTGTTTTACAAGTGTTGTATTGCGAGACATAATATCAATCGCACGGTTTACAATCCATAAATGAGAGTTTACGCCTTCTTTATGTTTATCTTCAGCAGACCAGCGGTGAACTATTTTTATTTTACTTCCCCCATCATTTTCATGAGCAAATGCAACACTTTGTAACGGAGCTACTAATGTAATAGCTGCTGCTAAAGCAAGTACTTTCTTTTTCATCTGAAATCCTCCATTTTATAATTGAATTATTGTAAACTTTTTGTTAGGATCCTATGATGCCGTCCGGTTAACCTATGACTAGAATATCCCACCTTTCATGAAATTTCTATCACTAAATTAAAATATGCAAATGTTCATATCATTATAACTTTATACATAGTGAATATAATGAATGCATGCACTTATATTGTAATAAAGTATTGTTAAGCTACTGCAAATGCTTGTCTAATGTAATGTAAAAAAGAGTAAAGCATCCACATGCTTTACTCTTTTTTTCTATTCGATAATATACTTGGCAGCTGTACATTAACTGCCAACTTATGAATAAACCCAAACACTAGTCCAATCCCAATAAATATGTATAAGATTGTAAATACCTTTCCAAAATCAGTTTGCGGACTAAAATTCCCATCACCGACAGTCGTCAACGTGACCACACTAAAATATAAAGCATCAAGAGGACGTAATCCTTCAACTGTACTATAAAAAATCGTACCGGATGTTAATGTTAAAAATGTTAATACGAATAATACTTGAAATTCTTTATCTTTCCACGCTCGTAAACAAGCTTTTAGCATCCGTTTCAATGTCAACATAAATGAAAGCATTAGACTTCCCCTTCCAAACAAAATACCTTTATTTAAAGGAAAGTCTATCACCTTTCTATATAGAAAAAAAGTAGCCCTCTTCTATTTCTAGAAAAGAGCTACTTTTTACTATTCTCTATTATTTAGGTGAAACAAGGATTTTCACTTGTGTTTTATCTTTTACAAGTGCTTCAAATCCTTCTTCAACAACTTGATCCACTGTGATTTTTTTCGTAATTAATTTCTCTGCTTGAATTTGGCCAGAGCTAATTAATTTAATAACAGCTGGGAAGATATGACGGTATCCAAGAATACCGATAACTTCTTTTTCTTTTAGTACAAGGTTGTTTGGCGTAATTGTCGCATCTTTTTCCCACACACTAACAATTACAGTTTGTCCTTCAAAGCTTGTACTTTCAATTGCTTGACGAAGTACTACTTCAACACCTGTTACTTCGAAGCTCACATTTACACCTAAACCATTTGTTAAGTTACGAATTTCTGCTAATACATCTTGAGTAGCTGGATTTAATACGTAATCCGCACCTGCTAATTTCGCTAACTCTTGACGTTCTTTAGAAAGTTCAACTGCAATAACAGGAGTTGCTCCTGCTGCTTTAGCCGCTTGAATGACAAGAAGTCCAATTGGACCACAACCAAATACTGCTACAGCTTCCCCTTCTTTTAATTTACTTTGACGTACTGCATGAACTGCTACAGCTGCTGGTTCTACAAGTGCACCTTGTTCATACGTCATTTCATCTGGAATATGGTGAACCATATCTTCTGGTACTACTGTATATTCAGAGAAACCGCCGCCTTCTCCACCAAGACCGTGGAAAACAAGTTGTTCACAAACATTGTAATGTCCATGTTTACAAGCTTCGCATTTACCACAAGAATAAATTGGTTCTACAACGACGCGGTCTCCCACTTTATGAGATGTAACGCCTTCACCGATTTCAACTACCTCACCACTAAACTCATGACCTAAAATAACCGGTGCTTTTACATGTGTTAATGGGTGCTCTTCTGTTGGAATAAAAATAGGTCCTGCTAAATATTCATGCAAGTCTGTCCCGCAGATACCACACCATTTAACTTTAATCTTAACTGCTCCTGGTCTTACAGTTGGTTCTGGTACTTCTTCTACTCGTACATCACGTTGATTATGCCAAAGTAATGCTTTCATTTTATACATCCCTCTCTACGTATATACTTAACCTGGTGAAGTTTACAAATCTATTATAATACTTTCATCCATATATTTCAAAAAAACAATCTCATTTCCACTAAATTTTAACAAATAACGTTCAATATTTTGTCACTTTGTACTTTTTTCCACATCTGTTAATTCAATTTCATTGCGGTTGAAATTAGCATTATGCCATAATAGCATAGGAGAGGTGAATATCGCTTGAAATATTTTATTTACTTTATTGTTATCGTAGCGTTTCTAGATACATTTTCACAATTACCTATTATGAGTACGTTCGCTCAAAGTCTTGGAGGATCTCCTCTTATTGTTGGGCTAGTTGTCGGTATGTACTCATTCGCTAATATGATCGGTAATATTATTGCTGGCGCTGCCGTCGATAAATTTGGTGCAAAAAAAATACTTTATATAAGCATGGGATTTACGAGTTTCATAGTCTTGTTATACACCGTTGTTCAAAGTGGTGAACAACTATTAGTTGTGCGCTTTATGCACGGCTTTAGTGACGGATTTTTAATTCCTGCTGCCTTTACGTTTTTATCAAAACAAACAAATTCAGCAAGACAAGGTAAGGCAATGGCTCTATCTGGTGCTGCTGTTGGAACAGCGGCAATTGTAGGACCTGCTTTCAGTGGGATTATGAAAGCAACTGCTGGTATAGAGTGGGTGTTCATTACCATTTCTATTTTAATGGTCCTTGGTACAATCGTATCTCTATTCTTCTTACCAAATAACGTATCAAGAAAAGATACTTCAAGAACACAAATGATGAACAAAGAAGATATGATTGAACTATTGAAATCAGAACCGTTATTACAAGCATATATTGGTGCTTTCACACTAATGTTTTCACAAGGGATTGTCACTTATATGTTACCAGTGAAAGTTGAGGCATTAGCACTTAAAGCATCTACAACAGGCATGATGTTAAGTGTATTCGGAATTACCGCTATCCTCTTCTTCTTACTGCCAACAAACCGTATTTACGATCGATTTAATCGTTCAAAACTCATGCTAATTGGGATTGCAGTAATGGCATTCGCGTTATCTTTACTTGGATTATTCGCAACAAAAGGTATGCTCTTTATTGTTATGATGATTTATGGCATTGGATTCGCTATCCTCTTCCCATCGATAAATGCATTACTTGTTGAAAATACGACAGATGATAAGCGCGGAAAAGCATTCGGATTGTTTTATGCTTTCTTCTCATTAGGAGTTGTTGCTGGATCCTTTACAGTTGGAGCAATAGGGGCATCCCCTAGCGTCAGCTTCGTTATTGGAACTGCATTCTTATTAACATTTGCTGGAATGATTTATGTAAGAAGCAAAATAAAACGTAAAATAAAAAGCAAAGTAAAAAAGACAATGATGGGATAACTCCATCATTGTCTTTTTTAAAATGCATACTGATATAACCCGTAATATAATGGCAGAGTTGGGATAATACCAATTAATTTAAATATAAAAGGTAGCGGGTCATCCTTCTCTTCATATAAACGTAAAACAAAAACAGCACTTAAAGTCCAAATAACGCTGAACACGAAAATGCATTTCCAAACGAGTGAGGTTAATATCTCTACATCAAAGACAAAACCAAATAGCCCAATCCACGTAATTATAGTCACTATAAAATCAAACTTTTGAATTGGTGTTTGAAACATACCCCTTACTAACGAAGTAATAGTTAATATCGCTACAATGACTAAATAAACTTTCCACAACATAATGATAAACTCCTATTCAACTTTTAACTTTCAATAAGCCGTATTTAATAAACAATATGGCATTATGTTTTTCATAGAGATAATACAATGGATAACAAAATAAGAAGAAAATAAGTACAGTTGGTACATCGTCTATAATAGAAAAATAATTTACTAGTAATTCCTTAATACTCTCTCCAATTATAATAAACAGTGGGATTATACAAATTGCTGCTAATATTAAGCACGGTGTGATCCTCATTTCTTTTAGCCTCGCTTTACAGTGTGGACACTTGAATGAAAAAGGATGCGGGAGATCCATAATATGTTGCGCAGTAATATTCCCTTCACACTGTGGACATTCGATTATTTCGTTCATTTAGTTCACTCCTTTCTATCCATAAAAAGAGCCCTATCGAATAGAGCTCTTTTATTGCCGAATATATTACTTTTATGTATAGCCAAGTAACAATGTAAATAAATTAAACTGTAAAGGCAATACTATATTGCTTCTTTTACAATGAAAGTGTATAAATACCAACGATACTTCGACAATTTCCTCGGAAATATTTCTTTTCCCCACATAATTTGCTACACTACATATGAACAGACACTTGTATTACATAAGCTAAAATAATAACCTAATGTACAAAATAAAAGGCACATTCTTCATATGAAGAATGTGCCTTTCGTTTATTAACGTCTAATCCAAACAGCGCCTGCTGATTTATCCTCTGCCTGTCCAACAACTTGGAATTTAAGTCCAAGGTTTGGAACTTTTCTTCCCGCGTCTGCAATTTGTTTGTTACTATATACTTTTGAATCATCAAAAGTTGTAACACCTTGTAATCCAGAATAGTTAAACTGTCCACGTGTTAATGAATTTACACTCCATGCTGGTGTTTGATCAAACGAAAATGCAGCGTCCGCAATTTGCATACCTGTATTACCGTACGCTGGTTTCCCATTTAAATTACCAACAAACGCTTCTGGATGAGAGTCTACAACCCCAAGGAAGCCTTCACCTGGATGCACCCCAACCCAGTTATCTTTAAAGCTATCATCTGCATACCAAACGACAAGACCTGTATTATACACTGGACCTTTTCCTGCTTTTAATCCATTATCTGATCCCGCATAGTTTCTCCACTCTAAGTAGTAATAATGAGCTTTTTTCTCTGTCCCATCAGAAACAACGAATCCATTTAACTGCATTTTAGATGTTCCTTCTGCATCATCAGAAAATACTACTTGTCCATCAACAGTTACATTTACATTATCCATCGCGAAACCTTTATATGTTACAGCTGGATCTGTAATATAATCGAATTGCAGTTTCACTTTTTTCCCTTTAAATTGACTTAAATCGTATGATTTATCAATCCATTTTCCGTCTGTTGTATCTTTATCTCCTTGGACTACTTTTTCTCCAAGTCTATCAATTAATGTTTTCGTTCCATCTTCTGTTACTGCATGCACTTCGACAAAATCGCACTCTGCTTCTAACTCATAATTTGCTTTATAATCGAATTTTGCATTTGTTCCTTTTGTTAAATCCAAGAACGGTGTTTCTAATGTTGTATGCATATCATCGCCTCTTGTACTATAATATGCATGCTTTCCAAACTCTGGTTTAATCGTTTCAACACTTTTACCTGGTAAGTTAACACGTACAACGCCTGGACGATTGGATTTCGTAACACTTTGATCAATATATGTAGGAACTCCTACACCACGCTTAATTTTATCGTAATCTACTTCTAAAATATTTGCCCAGTTGCCACCCATATTCTTTTGTAAGAAATCTTTATTTTGTGGTGAGAAACTAGTTGGCTCTGTTCCTGCAATTTTCCCTGTCCAACTACCTCCGCTCATTAATGACCAAGCTTCGACTGGTGAACCAGTTCCAGTATATTTCGTGTCATATTCATCCGGTAAGCCAAGGTCATGTCCAAATTCATGCGCAAATACACCTACTGCTCCATCCTCTGGTTCAATTGTGTAATCATGCGCTGCTACTTTTCCACCAAAGTAATCTACATTTGATTTTGTACCTTCAATCGCTACTGGATCTATCGCTAGTTTTGAACGATGTGACCAAATTGCATCATCACCTAATTTACCGCCACCAGCTTCTTGACCAACACCAGCATGGATTACCATTAAATGATCAATTACACCGTCAGATTCATTTTGATTTCCATCCCCATTTGTATCATATCTATCAAATTGATCAAATTGAGATAAATCTAGCCCTTTCTCAGCAGCTGCATGTAAAGCTTCTTTCACTAAATCACGTGCGCCTTTTGGTCCTTTATTATCGTGACCACTACTACCATCAGCACCGTAGTCAGACGCTTTCCCTGGGACAGTTAGCCATTCCGTTACATATCCATCAGTCGTATAACTACCGCCAGACTGCTCTTCGTAATATTGTTTAAACGTTTTTACTTTCGAACCATCAAATAACGTGTATGGTTCATTACCAAATAACATCTTTTGATAATGCTCTCTACTAAAGTCATTCGAATACATATACCCTGGCGTTTGATCAATATTATTATGTTTATAATCACTAAATTCAACGAGTAATACTAATACTTTATCATTTCGAACAGATCCCTTATATGGTGCTTGCTTCGCTTTAGAAGTTGGGACTTGTCCATTCAATTGCTTTTTATTTGGTTCTGGCTTTTGCTCAGGGCTAACATTTTTTTCAGGTTTTTTTACCTTTTCCTTTTCTTCCATCTTTTTCTCTTTTACTTTTTTCACGAAATCAGATGCCTCTTTAGCAGTATCCGCTGGAAGAATTTCTTTATTTGCCTGATCGCCTTGTTTCTTTTCAATATACTTTTCTACAGCTTTTTTCGTTTCTTCTTTAGAAGATGCTGGATTAATTGTTCCTCTTTCTTTCAACGCTTCCGCTAAACGGTCTTCTTGAATTAAATTGTAATCAATTGGTGTTGTAGATGCATTGTCTTTCTCTTTTGCTGGCGTTTCTGCGTATGCTAATGGAGCACTCATTACAGATGTACATCCAATAATTGCCGCAATTGCTAATGACGATAACACTTTAAATGGCGCTTTTCTTCTCATTCTATTTCTCCCCTTTTATAAAACTTAAAATTCAGATAAATAAGTGCATTTAAATCGAAATCCCTATTTTCTGCCCTCCCTATATAAAAAGGCATAATTCTATAAACGTTAAGCTTTCTGTTATAGAATCATGCCCCTCCAGTTTTCTGGTCAGAACTTCTACCTTTTTATGTCGAAATATGAAAAATAAAAAGTGATTTGATATATATTAAATAGCTTATATAACAAATTTAAAAGACAATATGCAAAATTGCATGAAAATTCTTTTAAATAAAAAAAGAACCCTAGTCAATTAAACTAGGATTCTCGATTTTCTATTATTTCTCTTGTGTTTTTTCCCAATCAGCTAAGAACTTCTCAATTCCTTGATCTGTTAATGGGTGCTTCACTAATGAAGCAATTACGTTTGCTGGAATTGTTGCAATATGTGAACCGTTTAATGCTGCTTCTGTTACGTGAACACTGTGACGTACAGATGCTGCAATGATTTCTGTTTCAATACCGTGAATTGCAAAGATTTCTGCGATTTGGCGGATTAGGTCCATACCGTTATGACCGATATCGTCTAAGCGACCTAAGAATGGTGAAACGTATGTTGCACCAGCACGAGCTGCAAGTAATGCTTGAACTGCTGAGAATACTAATGTAACGTTTGTACGAATTCCTAAATCAGAGAATGCTTTTACTGCTTTTAAACCTTCCGTTGTCATTGGTACTTTTACAACAACGTTTGGAGCAATCTTCGCTAATTCTTTTCCTTCTTCAATCATTTTATCAGCTTCTAAGCTAATTACTTCTGCGCTTACAGGTCCTTCTATAAAGCTGCAAATTTCACGAATACGCTCATGGAAATCTACGCCTTCTTTTGCTACAAGTGATGGGTTTGTCGTTACTCCAGCTACTACGCCTAATGCATTTGCCTCTTTAATTTCATTAATGTTTGCTGTATCAATAAAGAATTTCATTTGTTATTCTTCCTTCCTAATTTTCAATTTATATTTATTTGTTTTTCTTAATAAGCTCTAATTCAATCGGAATAGATTTGTCCACTTTTTTACCTTGCGTGATTTCTTTTGCTGTTTGCATCGCCTTCTCCCCGATTAATTCCGGTTTTTGAGCAACTGTTGCAGCCATACGCCCATCTTTAACCGCTTTTACAGCATCTTCTGTTGCATCAAACCCAACAACGACTACATCCGTTTTTCCAGCAGACTTCAATGCTTCAAGTGCACCTAATGCCATCTCGTCGTTATGCGCAAACACGGCTTTAATATCACCATTTGCTTGTAAAATGTTTTCCATAACAGATAATCCTTTAGCTCTGTCAAAATCAGCCGCTTGTTTGGCAACTACTTTTAAAGACTTATCAGCTACGTTATGGAATCCTTTCCCACGTTCACGAGCAGCAGAAGATCCAGGGATTCCTTCTAACTCAGCAACATTTGCTCCCCCGCCAACTAATTCACGAATGTAATCACTAGCCATTTGACCACCTTCGATATTATTAGATGCAATGTGAGAAACAACCTTACCTGAATTCGCAACGCGGTCTACTGTAATAACGGGAACATTTGCTGCATTTGCCGCACTTACTGCTGAAGCAACAGCATCTGAATCGGTCGGATTAATAACAACTACATCGACACCTTTTTGAATTAAATCCTCAACATCGTTCGTTTGCTTTGCTGCATCATTTTGTGCATCAACAGCAATCAATTCAATGCCGCTTTCTTTCGCTTGCTTTTCTGCTCCTTTTTTCAAAGTCACAAAAAATGGATTGTTTAAAGTTGAAACAGAGAATCCAACTTTAATAGTTTTATTTCGACCTTTATCGCTAGAATCCTTTGCCCATTCTGGTGGTTCCATTGAACAACCAGCAGTAATGACCATAATACATGCAACGAGTATAAGTAACCATTTCTTCATGCATTGTCCCTCCATTATGCTTCTTTTCGACGATCAATTAATACAGCTAGTAAGATTACAAGTCCTTTTACAACTTGTTGGAAGAAAGAAGATACGCCTAATAAATTTAAACCATTATTTAGTACACCGATAATAAGTACACCGATGAATGTACCAACAATCCATCCTCTTCCCCCAGAAAGACTTGTTCCGCCTAATACAACTGCTGCAATTGCATCTAATTCGTAAGAAGTACCTGCAGTCGGCTGTGCAGAATCTAGTCGTGATGTTAAGACAATACCTGCAAGCGCTGCCAAAATTCCGGAAAGACCGTAAATCATTACTTTAATTCTCGTAACATTAATACCTGATAGTGCTGCTGCTTCTTCATTTCCACCAATTGCAAATGTACGGCGACCAAATGTCGTTTTCTTCAAAATAAAGTACAGTACTGCGAAAGCGATCATCATTGTAACAGCTGGTACCGGAATACCGAGAAAATAACCGCGACCAAACATTTGGAACATTAAATGATCCCCAAGACCAGTGATCGGACGTCCGTCCATATAAACAAGCGTCAACCCACGAAAAATAGTCATTGTTGCTAAAGTTGCAATAAATGGAGCTACTTTTCCCTTCGCTATGATGATACCGTTTACAATTCCCATTACAAGACCAGCTAATAATCCAACTGCCATCGCAAGGAACGGGTCCATGCCACTTGCCATCATTCCAGCAACAAGTGCACTTGATAATGCTAAAATAGAACCTACCGATAAGTCAATACCCCCTGTTAAAATTACAAAGGTCATTCCGAATGCAATAAGCGCATTAATCGATACTTGACGCAGTATATTAAATAAATTTGGAATTTCAATAAATGCTGGATTTAAAGCTGTAATTACTACAATAATTAATACTAGTCCAATTAAAGACCCAAGTTGTTGTAATACATTCCCCTTCTTAGCCATCCTTACTCTCCCCCTGTAGCTAGTGCCATAATAGACTCTTGTGATGCCTCATCTTTCTCTAAAATGCCGCCGACTTTTCCTTCATGAATAACAAGAACGCGATCACTCATCCCTAAAACTTCTGGAAGCTCAGATGATACCATAATAACGGCATCTCCTTGCTCAGTAAGCTTATTCATAATAGAGTAAATTTCTTTTTTCGCTCCAACATCAACACCCCTTGTTGGCTCATCTAAAATGAGTAGCTGCGGGTGGATACCTAACCATTTTGCAATAACTATCTTTTGCTGATTTCCACCAGAAAGAGATTTCACCGCTTGCTCTCCACTAGCTGCTTTCACATTAAGAAGTTTCATCATGTCCGCTGTAAACTGTTGTTCTAGTTCGTTACTTAAGACACTTCCCTTTGAAAGATTTTCTAAATTCGGTAAGGCTAAATTTTCTCGAATTGAGAAATCTAACACTAACCCTTCAGATTTTCTATCCTCTGTAATGAATGCTATTCTTTGTCTAATCGCATCTATCGGACTATCAATCTTTACTTCTTGTCCATTTATAAGAATTTGGCCAGAATCTAAAGGTTCGTATCCAAATATTGCTTTCATAATATCTGTACGGCCAGCTCCCATCAAACCAGCAACACCAAGGATTTCACCTTTTCTAACTTGAAACGAAACATTTTCAAACTTCCCTTTTTTCGTTCCGTTACGCATTTCAAAAATAACATCGCCAATTTGACTATTTCGTTCTGGGTAACGTTCACCAATGCTGCGCCCCACCATCATACTCACTACTTCATCAAACGATGTTTCTGGAATTAACCTCTTTCCTACGTATTCCCCATCACGTAAAATCGTAATAGCATCACATATTGAAAAAATTTCTTCCATTCGGTGTGAAATATAAACGAACGAAACGCCTTCTTTACGTAATTTATTAATAACAGTAAACAACGTTTCAATTTCACGATCTGTTAATGCAGCTGTAGGTTCATCCATAATAATAACGCTCGCGTTTGTCATTAGCGCTTTCGCAATTTCGATAATTTGCTGTTGTCCAACCGATAACTCTCCTGCCAACATCGCGCCTTTTACATGTAAACCTAACTCCGCTAGTTGCTGCTGCGCAATCGCGTTCATTTGACGCGTACGTAAAATACCTGTCTTCCCATACATTAACTCTTTACCGAGAAACATATTTTCAGCTACTGTTAAGTTCGATAATATGTTCAATTCTTGATGTATAAATGCAATACCGTACTCTTCAGCTTCTTTCGCATTTTTAAAAGTTCGTTCTTGTCCATCAATCTTGATTGTTCCACCATCTTTTTTGTATACACCTGTTAAAATCTTCATGAGCGTTGATTTACCCGCTCCATTTTCCCCCATCAATGCATGGACTTCCCCTGTTTCAATCATAAACTGTGCATTCTTCAAAACAGGATTGCCATTGAACGCCTTTGAAATATTTTTCATTTCAATACGCATTCCCATCACTTCCCTTTATTAAAAAATCACGCCTGCATGTAAAATTACATTGGCATAAGGCGTAGCCTCTCCTGTACGAATAATCGCCTTCGCTTTCTTCGTGTGCTCTTTAAATTGTTCATGCGATACATATTCAAATGCTGGTTCTATTAATTTCAGCTCGATCTCTTGATTTACTTCCGCATTATTATTAATGACTTCTTCTGCTAACGTTACTTTTTCAATTGCCATATCATCAGCTACCACTTGCAATACGTCTAAAAAGCTAGGTTTTCCAATCTCAACAGCTAAATCAATTCGTTTTACTCCGTCAGGAATTGGTAACCCGCAGTCTGCGATTACAATCGTATCTGTATGTCCAAGTGAAGCAAGGACTGATGCAATCTCACTGTTTAATACACCGTGCTTTTTCATCCGACAATCACCTGCACTTCACGTACTCTATCTCTCGTTGGCATACCGCCCTGTGCTCCAAGTTTCGTTACAGAAAGACCACCAGCAACATTCGCAAAACGAATTGCTTTTTGAAGTGTTTCTCCTTCAGAAAGCGCAACTGCTAATGCACCATTGAATGTATCACCAGCTCCAGTCGTATCTACTACATCAACAGCGATGCTAGGAACATGTACAATCTCCGTACCATTATGGAAACGAACACCTTTAGAACCTTCTGTCATCAATAGTTTATTTGGATATTTAGCCAATAAATCTTCAATTGGTGATATGAAATCATCTAATACGATGCGGCACTCATGTTCATTTGGTGTAATATAAGTTGCCTTTTCTAAAATATCTTCTGATAACACTTGTGCTGGCGCTGGATTTAACATAACTGGAATATTATGCTCCTCACAAATAGCCAATACATATTTTACTGTTTCAAGTGGAATCTCTAGTTGAAGAACAACCATATCTGCTTTTATAAGAAGATCTTTTGAACGATCTACAACCGACTCATTTACAAGAGCATTCGCCCCTTGCACGACAACAATACTGTTATCCTCTTCTGCTAAAACGATATGAGCAATTCCTGTCGCCGTATCTGTAACCGGTACCACATAGTCGATAAAAACGCGTTCGTTCTCTAAATTGTTCCTAACTACAGTTCCATAATTATCGTTTCCAACTGCTCCAACCATCGCTACATTTGCACCTAATCTAGCTGCCGCAACCGCTTGGTTGGCTCCTTTCCCTCCTGGAATTGTATGAAATGCTTCACCAATTACTGTTTCTCCTGCTTTCGGACGTTTTTTTGAAACAGCCACTAAGTCCATTGAAATGCTACCTACTACTGCAATATTTGGCATCTGTTTCATCTCCTTACTTCGTTGTATTTCGTTCTATAATTTCAATCGGTAAACGATAGTGTTTCTCTTCTAATGCGTTCCCTTCCATCTGCTCTAATAACAGCTCTGTTGCAATTTTCCCCATTTCATAAATTGGCTGTGCAACAGTTGTAATAGATGGATACATCATTTCTGTTAAAGAAATTCCATCGAATCCGATAATTTGTAAATCATCTGGAATAGAAATCCCCTTTTGAAGTGCAGCCTTTACAATACCTATTGCAATTAAATCATTCCCTGCAACAATTCCATCAATATGTGGGTATTCTTCTAATAATTCCACCGCTACACGCTCACTATTAGCTGGATCAAATGTACTCTCTGCAATCATATAAGAAAGATTATTTTTCGTAATAACGTCTACAAAACCTTCAAAACGTTCATTCGCTGTACTCACATCACGTGGTCCACGAATATGTGCAATATGTTTGCAACCTTTGTCTAATAATAACTTTGTAGCAGCCTGACTTCCCGCATAGTTATCTGCATATACAGTAGGAATACGCTCATTAAACATACGGTCAATCGCAACGACTGGTACTGACAAATTCATGTAATTAACACTATTTTGTGGATTTGTGGCTACAATAAATCCATCCACATTATTTTGCCTAAGTACATCAATATATTGCTTTTCTTTCTCTAAACTCTCATCAGAGTTACAAAGTACAACTGTGTATCCTTGCTTATGCGCAACATCTTCTACGGCACGTGCAACTTCTGGAAAGAATGGATTCACGATATTTGGAACAACTAAGCCAATTAAACGAGATTTTTTATTATACAGTGAACGCGCTACTGTACTAGGTTTATAATCTAGCATCTCAATCGCTCGTTCTACTTTCTTTAATGTATCTTCATGAACATATCCATTTTTATTTAACACTCTGGAAACGGTCGCAACAGATACTCCCGCTAATTTTGCAACGTCTTTAATCGTACTCATTCTCTTCCCTCTCCATTCCATGTAACCGTTTACAGAAAATAATATAACGTATTTCTAGAAATACGTCAATCATTTCTCACAAAAAAGCTTTTAAGGTTATACTCAAAAAAAAGCACCGCCATAAGGCGATGCTTTTTCATTACGAATATGATACCGTTTGTTCTTTTTCCTGTGCAGCAGGCTCTTCAGCGCCTTTTTTACGATCTGATAGTTTAATCTTCTGTAAGAAAATCGTAAAGATGGCACCCACTACTATGAATACTAATCCTGTTAAGAATACAGTATGAAGCGAGTCTACTAAAGAGTTTTTCAAAATTGGTACAATGCTGTTAGCGAATGCTTCTGGCATTTGTTTTAATGCCTCTGGACTAAATAACATCGAATATAAACCTTGTGGATCTGTATGAATCATATCTTTAAATTTTGTTACCATTTGTCCCGCTTCTTTCGGGAATGTATCTAATACAGGTACTAAATTCTTTGTTAATGTTGTACCTGAAGTATTATTCATGATTGATCCTAAAATTGTAATACCAAATGTTCCACCGATTTGACGGAAGAACTGACTTGATGATGTTACGACACCAAGATCTTTTTTCGGGAAGCTTTCTTGTAACGCTAATGTTAATGTTGGCATTACAAGACCCATTCCTAAACCGATAACCATCATATAAGAAGTAGCAGTTAGTTTAGTTGTGTGCATATCCATCGTTGTTAATAACCAGAATCCTCCAGCCATAATAAGCATTCCTGTAATAATTTGTGGTTTTACACCAACTTTTAATACAAGTTGCCCGCCGATAATACTCATCACAATCATTGTAATCATCATTGGCGTCATAATTGTACCTGATTCAGCAGCACTTACTCCTACAATTCCTTGCATGAAGAATGGTACGAACATAATAGCACCGAACATTCCAATACTCATAAAGAATCCAATCGCATTTAGTAATGTAAATGTGCGATTTTTAAAGAAATGCATCGGTAAAATTGGTTCTTCTGCTTTCGTCTCAACGATAATAAAGCTAACGATACCAATTACAGCTAATGCAAATAACCCGATAATTTGCCAAGAATCCCATGGGTAATCTTTTCCACCAAACGTTAATGCAAGTAATAAACTTACAACACCGAGAATCATCGTAAAGATTCCAGCGATATCAATTTTAATTGGTCCCGTTTGTTTATGTGATTTTAATCCCATTGCGATAAAGATTGTTGCTAAAATACCAACTGGTAAGTTAATGTAAAATACCCATCTCCAGTTCACTGCGTCTACAATCCAACCACCAACTTGTGGTCCAATTACAGAAGCAAGACCGTATAACGCACCAAAAATACCTTGCCATTTCGCACGTTCTTTTCCCGTGAACATGTCTCCAATAATAATCATAGCCATTGGCATCATAATACCGCCACCAAGACCTTGAATACCACGGAAAATGATTAATTCTGTCATACCATTTGCCATACCACATAACGCCGAACCAACCATAAAGATAACTAGCCCTGTTATATATACGTTACGACGACCAAGTAAATCCGCTAATTTACCTGCAATTGGTACAACTGTCGTTGATGTTAACATATAAGCTGTTGTTAACCACGTCATTAAGCTTAATCCGCCTAGTTCACCGACGATACGCGGCATTGCTGTACCAACAATTGTTCCATCTAATGCAGCAAATAGCATCGCGATTATTAAACCGATTAACAGCAACTTTCTATTTATATTTTCTTGTTGCTCCATGTAATCTCCTCAATTCCTCTTAGTTATTCTCTTTTTTCTCTTGTGTCCCGCAAATAATTGTTTCTAACTTCTCAAAAAGACGTAATAAATCTTCTCTTTCTTGTAACTCTAAGTGTGAAAAATATTTTGCAATATGCTCATTACGAGCAGTCATTGCCTCTTCTACTCTAGCTTTCCCCTTTTTTGTTAACTCAATGACGACAACACGACGGTCATCTTTGTCGTGATAGCGTTCTACAAGCTCTTGATCAATTAGACGATCGATCATCACTGTAATTGCACTAGGCTTTACATACATCTTTTTTGCTAATTTTGTCGCTCTTGAAGCTCCATAATGATCTAAAATCTTTAAAATATAAAACTGTGGTGGTGTAAGTCCTGTTGCTTGCATTTGTTCTAATAACTCTGTCTGCATTTTCTTTCCAATCGAAAAGGCAAGAGCTTGAATTTTATCGATATGCGTCATATCATTTGGCATGTTATCCACCTCTTATTTAAACAATAAAATATTTAACGTATTTAAATATTAATCCCGCGAACAAAATCCGTCAACACTTTTTATTTATAAAAACGTTTACATTTTTGTCACAAAGTTGTATAATTTTCGTCGAAGTTAATATTGACAGTCACGGAGAATCGGAGTACAAGGCTATGAATCATAAAAAAGGGAACTTTTTTATATTTCATGGCCTTTTTATATTCTTCTGAACCACAACACTTCGAATTAATTAGGGGAGGATTTTCATTTTATGTTTTTCACACAATTATTTAAACCTGCGCCCCACGCGGAACGCTTACCAGCTGATCGCGTTGATAGCGAATACCGTAAACTACGTTTACAAGTATTCTTAGGTATCTTCATCGGGTATGCAGGTTACTACTTTGTTCGAAAAAACTTTTCACTAGCAATGCCATACTTAATCGAACAAGGCTTTAGTAAAGGAGAACTTGGGGTTATCCTTTCAGCAGTATCTATCGCTTACGGATTAAGTAAATTTCTTATGGGTATCGTATCCGACCGTTGTAATCCTCGCTACTTTTTAGCAGCTGGGCTATTTTTATCAGGTATCATTAATATTATTTTCGGCTCATTTTCTTTCATTACAACGAGCATCATACTTATGTTTGTCCTTCAGTTTTTAAATGGATGGGTACAAGGTATGGGCTGGCCTCCTTGTGGCCGTACGATGGTTCACTGGTTCTCTATTAGTGAACGTGGTACAAAAATGTCTATTTGGAACGTCGCTCATAACGTCGGCGGCGCACTTATGCCTTCACTCGTTACATTAGGCCTATATTTCTTTGCAAATGACTGGAAGAGTATTTTTTACTTCCCAGGTATTCTTTCAATTTTAGTTGGTATTTATGTGTTAATTACGATGAGAGATACACCTCAATCTTGCGGATTACCTTCTATAGAGGAACATACTGGGGAATATCCATCAGATGAAAAAGTAAAAGATCGAGAACGTGAACTTTCAGTAAAAGAAATTTTATTTACATACGTACTAAACAATAAATTTTTATGGTACATCGCTATTGCGAACGTTTTCGTTTATTTCGTACGTTACGGCGTTGTAGACTGGGCTCCTACTTATTTAGTAGAGGAAAAAAGTTTTACTCATAGTAGCTCTCGCACAGCTTACGCTTTATATGAATGGGCTGGTATTCCAGGTACACTTCTTTGCGGATGGATGAGTGATAAACTGTTTAAAGGGCGCCGCGCACCTGCTGGTATTTTATTTATGGTCGGTGTATTCATTGCCGTTCTCGTTTATTGGCTAAATCCTGCCGGTCACCCAATTATTGATAGTATCGCACTTGTTTCCATTGGATTTTTAATTTATGGGCCCGTTATGTTAATCGGCCTACACGCACTAGACTTAGCACCGAAAAAAGCTGCTGGAACTGCAGCTGGTTTAACTGGGTTCTTTGGTTACCTAGGTGGCGCTACTTTTGCTAGCGCAGCTATGGGCTTTATTGTAGATGCATTTGGATGGGATGGCGGATTCATTTTACTCCTTGCTTCTTGTGTGCTCGCAATGTTCTTCCTTGCCCTTACTTTAAACACAGGATCTGCAAAACAAAAACAAGCTTAAGTACTAATATTATTCTTATCAAAAAAAGAGAGACTGTTCTTTCCAGAACACCTCTCTTTTTTCTACATATAAATCTTTTTTCTTACAAAAGATTTATTCTCCTCTTTTTATATGTTAGCGTTTTCAACTAACTTCAATCCCCTATATAACAGCATTCAATCTCTGTATAAAAAGATTTTTGAATATTTTCTCAACTTATGCTTGTCAAACATTGTCAATTTATATTAAAATAACAACAACATACAAAATATTTAGTCTTTTCAGAAAAGATGGAGGGATAGCCATGAAGAATCCACTTCTTCGCATTGAAAACTTACAGACTTCCTTTCGCATACAAGATCACTATCATGCAGCAGTTGATAATGTTTCGTTAACTGTCCATGAAAATGAAATTGTCGCGATAGTTGGTGAATCGGGTTGCGGAAAAAGTGCACTTGCCCTTTCTATTATGCGACTGCATAATGAAGCAAATACAAAATTACAAGGGCAGCTTAACTATAGAGATAAGGATTTACTAACTATGTCGACCGCAGAAATGAATAAAGTACGCGGATCAAACATCGGTATGATTTTCCAAGAACCTCTTACAGCACTCGATCCTCTTATGACAGTTGGAAAACAAATCGAAGAAAACTTAGACTACCACACAAGCCTTTCAAAAGCAGAAAAGAAAGAACGCACCTTAGAACTACTCCATCAAGTTGGTATTCCAAAACCAGAACTTACATATAAACAATACCCACATGAATTATCTGGCGGAATGAGACAAAGAATTGTTATCGCAATTGCAATTGCTTGTAACCCAGCACTCATTATTGCGGATGAGCCAACAACGGCACTTGACGTAACCATCCAAGCACAAATTTTAGACTTACTAAAGTCTATTCAAGAACAAACAAAAATGGGCATCATTTTAATTACACATGATTTAAGTGTTGTTGCAGAAACAGCTGATCGTATCGTCGTTATGTACGCTGGACAAGTTGTAGAGACAGGAAAAGTTGAAGAGATTTTTAACAACCCTCTTCATCCATATACTCGTTCTCTATTAAACTCAATTCCATCTGCATATGCTGAAAAAGAAAAATTACATGTAATTCAAGGCGTGGTTCCTTCATTAGCGAAGCTTCCTCGTACAGGCTGCCGCTTCCAAGCTAGAATTCCATGGATTAGACCTGATCAACACGAGGAAAATCCAATTTTACATGAAGTAAAACCAGACCATTGGGTACGTTGCACTTGCTACAAGCATTTCAACTTCCAAGATAAGAAAGGAGATGACGTAACTCATGGCACTGCTTAAAGTAGAAGATTTAAAAGTACATTTCCCAATTAAAGGTGGTTTCTTCGGCCGCACATTAGATTACGTGCGTGCTGTCGATGGTGTAAGTTTTGAATTACAACCGGGTGAAACATACGGGATCGTTGGTGAGTCAGGAAGTGGCAAATCAACAACGGGTAAAGCAATTATGCATTTAACGAAAGCAACAGAGGGTAGCATTCATTTTAATAATAGAGATTTAACAAAGTTAAGTCGCTCTGAGCTACGTGAACAAAGAAAAGATATTCAAATGATTTTCCAAGATCCGTATTCATCATTAAATCCGAAGAAACGTGTTCTCGACATTATTGCTGAGCCACTTCGAAATTTTGAGAAACTCTCACCTGATGAAGAACGTAGAGCAGTTCAAGAATATCTTGATAAAGTTGGTCTAAATCCAGAGTCAATTTATAAATATCCACATGAATTTTCCGGTGGGCAAAGGCAGCGGATTGGTATTGCACGCGCTCTTACATTAAAACCGAAGCTTATTATTGCTGATGAGCCAGTATCTGCGCTTGACGTCTCTGTACAGGCACAAGTATTAAACTTCTTGCAAGATTTACAAGCTGAGCTCGGACTAACATACTTATTCATTAGTCATGATTTAGGTGTCATTCGTCATATGTGTGACCGCATCGGTGTTATGTACCGCGGACGAATTGTCGAAGAAGCAACTAGTACAGAAATTTATAATAATCCGCAACATATTTATACGAAACGCCTAATATCAGCCATTCCTGATATTCGTCCTGAAAACAGAGAACAACAACGTAAGCTCCGTCAACAAGTAAGCTCTGAGTATGAGAAATCATACGAAAATTATTTCAATGAAAACGGTCGGGCTTATGACTTAAAAGCAATCTCGCCAACGCACCGGGTGGCATTACCATAAGGGAGTGATAAAACATGTGGAAGTTTATATTACGGAGATTTTTAGTAATGATCCCGCAATTATTCGTGTTAAGTGTACTTGTCTTTCTACTAGCTAAAGCAATGCCAGGCGATGCCTTAACTGGCAGAGCAGTAAATAATCCGAAAGCAGATCCAAAGGTCATTGAAGAGCAACGCGAAAAATTAGGTTTAAATGATCCCGTTACAACACAATATGTTCGCTGGGTTAAAAATGCTGTGCAAGGTGACTTCGGTATTTCCTATGCACATAAAATGAAAGTAACTGATTTAATCGGTGAACGCCTTGGAAATACAATTTGGTTAGCAATTCTTGTCCTTGTTCTTACTTACGTGATTGCAATTCCACTCGGTGTCATAAGTGGACGTTGGACTGATACATGGGCAGATCGGCTCATTACACTCTATAACTATTTAGGACTTGCTACACCACTATTTATATTTGCATTAATCATGCTCTTCCTATTTGGATTTAAACTTGCAATATTCCCAACCGGTGGTAGCGTAGATCCTCAAGTTGCAACAGGTACATTCGCTTACTATTTAAGTAAATTGAATCACATGATATTACCAGCCTTATCTGGCGCATTAATTGCAACAGTGGGTACAATCCAATATTTACGAAGTGAAATTATCGATACGAAACATAAAGATTTTGTACGCACAGTAAAAGCAAAAGGTGTTCCAGAATCAAAGGTTTATTCTAGACATATTTTACGTAATTCATTCTTACCAATCGCAGCGTTCTTAGGATACGAAATTACAAGCGTGGTTGCAGGATCAATTTTTCTAGAAAGCATCTTTAGTTATCCTGGTATTGGTCAATTATTTATGCAATCTATTTCTCAACGTGATTTTAGTGTCGTAACTGCACTCGTTTTATTTACTGGATTCGCAACGCTACTCGGGACTCTTCTTTCCGATATTATTCTAAGCATCGTTGATCCACGTATTCGTATTGATTAATGGAGGTGAGGAAACGTTATGTTAGCAAATCCCGAAAAACAAACTGAAGTCGTTCATTACGAAAAAAGTCCTTCTGGCTTTTCTGTCATGTGGCGTGAATTTCGTAAAGATAAATTAGCAATGTTTTCACTTTTCTTGTTGGCAATCATACTGATAGCCGTTTATACAACATCTTTCATTATGAAGCAGGAGGATATTGTAAAAGTTGATTTATTTTCTATCTACTCCCCACCATCTGGTGAACATTGGTTAGGAACAGATTACGGTGGTAGAGATATTTTTGGACAACTTATTATTGGAACAAGAAATTCATTTACGATTGGACTTGTAATCACTATCCTCTCATGTTTGATTGGTCTTTCTATCGGACTAATCGCTGGTTACTTTGGTGGAGCTGTTGATAACATCATTATGCGTATTATTGATTTCAAACTTATTTTACCTTTCCTAATGCTTGTTATCGTACTTATCACAATTGTTCCGGTCTTTAATGTTACTGTATTTATTTTGATCATGAGTATCTTCTTATGGACAGGAAAGGCCAGGTTAATTCGTTCCAAAGTATTAACCGAAAAGGAATTGGACTATGTATCTGCATCAAAAACATTAGGTACACCAAACTGGAAGATTATGATGTTTCAAGTGCTACCTAACTTAAGCTCTATTATTATCGTAAGCGTTACATTAAACCTTGCTGGAAACATCGGTATTGAATCTGGTCTAACTTTCTTAGGATTTGGTCTACCTGAGAGTACACCGAGCCTTGGAACACTTGTTAGTTATGCAACAAATCCTGATGTTCTACAAGAAAAATGGTGGATCTGGTTACCTGCATCACTCATGATTTTAGTGTTGATGCTGTGTATAAATTTTATCGGTCAAGCGCTACGTCGCTCAGCTGATGCGAGACAAAGAAAAGGTTAAGGGGTGGAGACAATGACAAACAAACCAAAGTTTTTTAAAGTATTAAGTACACTTGCAGTTTCAACATTACTACTTTCAGCGTGTGGGGGCAGTGGAGGTAGTGAAAAAACGAGCAGCACAAAAAAGGTAGACACAAGCAAATTTAATGAAACTGTTAAAAATGATAAAAAAGAAATTAAAGACGGCTCATTGACATATGGGCTTGTTTCTAACACACCATTTGAAGGACTTTTGAACTTTGCTGTATATGAAGGTGATCCTGACAACCAAGTTATTACTTTCTTTGATGAAGGATTATTAGACAACGACAAAAACTGGGAATACAATAACGAAGGTGCTGCTACGTATGAAATATCAGCAGATAAAAAAACAATTACATTAAAAATTAAAGATAACGTAAAATGGCATGATGGAAACCCTGTAACGGCTGAAGATTTAGAGTATTCTTACCTCGTGATTGGAAGCAAGCTATATGCTGGATCTCGCTATGATACTCAAATGCAAATGATTGAAGGAATGACTGATTATCACGATGGAAAAGCAGATAAAATTTCTGGTGTAAAAGTAATTGATCAAAAAACAATTTCATTTACATTTAAAGAGCCAAATCCTTCTGTGAAAACTGGACTTTGGACATATCCTCTTCATAAAAAATACTTAGCAGATGTGCCGATTGATAAATTAGCAGAATCTGATAAAATCCGTAAAAACCCAATTGGTTTTGGACCATTTAAAGTTAAGAAAATCGTTCCTGGAGAATCTGTTGAATTTGAACGTTTCGATGATTATTGGGGTGGAAAACCAAAACTTAAAAATGTAGTCTTAAAAGTTGTGAATCCATCTATCGTTAATGCTTCATTGAAAAATGGTGACATTGATATCGCAGAAGTAAGTGCAGATCAATATCCGAACGTAAGTAAATTAAAGAATGCACAACTAGTTGGAAGAACAGATTTATACTACAGCTACATCGGCTTTAAATTTGGACACATGGATAAAGAAAAACGTGAAATGGTAATGGATAAAGATACATTCAAAGATGTTCGTTTACGTCAAGCGATGGCTTATGCAATTGATCGAAAAGAAATCGGTGAAAAACTATATCACGGTTTACGTTATCCAGCTAACTCACCAATCTCACCAGCTTCACCTAAGTTCCACAATAATAAAGTAGGTGCTTATGATAAAGATGTTGAGAAAGCGAAAAAATTGTTAGACGAAGCTGGATATAAAGATAAAAACGGTGATGGTTTCCGTGAAGACCCTAATGGTAAAGAAGTTAAACTTAACTTCTTATCAATGAGTGGTAGTGATGTAAGTGAACCACTTGCAAAATTCTTTATTCAATCTTGGAAAGAAATTGGCATTAAAGTTGAACTTCTTGACGGTCGCTTACATGAATTTAACTCCTTCTATGATAAGCTGAAAAAAGATGATCCTGCAGTCGATCTATATGCTGGTGCTTTCGGTACTGGTTCTGACCCAGATCCATCTGGCCTTTGGGGACCTGATGCAAGCTTTAACTACCAAAGATGGTCAAATCCTAAAAATACTGAGTTATTAAAAGAAGGTCTTTCTCCAAAAGCTGCTGACGATAAATATCGTACAGAAGTATATGATAAATGGCAAAAACTAATCCATGATGAAGTACCAATGATTCCACTTCATTATAAGTTCGATCTAAAGGGTATCAATAACCGCGTAAAAGATTATAAATATACACCGGAAGATCAATATAAATGGGCTAAAGTTAGCGTAACAAGCGATAAAGCAGAAACAGAGAAATAAGAAAATAGCTCCTGGCACTGAGATATATGCCGGGAGCTATTTTTTATTTATAATCCTTCTCTTGCTATTTATAACAACCAATTCCTTCCCTACTCTAAGATTAAAAGATTTGATGAATCATCTTTATTACAACAGCTAACGTAACAGATGCCGCAAATCCCCCTAAACAAATTAAGCTTACCCCTTGACTATATGATAAATTTTGAAATGATTTCATTGCTTCCATCCTCCCTATCTCCCCTTTGATACTCTTATTTTACCAATGGGAAAAATTTCATAACATCGATTTTTCTGACAACAAACTTACAAATTTGTAAGTTAATATTTTTTAAAACTTATATATCTAGTATGCCCACCCACTCTCCCTTTATACGGCAAAAAAGACCCCGAATTATATCAAGGTCTTAGTTACGTTCTATTTCGTTTTACTTTATTATCATCACCGGACATTTCACACGCTTTGCTATTTTATGACTGACACTACCAAGCACCATTTCTTGTAATGTATTTAATCCTCTGCTTCCAGCAATAACAAGATCTATATCTCCTGTATTCACATACTGAACAATCGTATCTCCAGGATCTCCATGTAATATCGTAATTTTATAAGAAATGTTCTCTTTCTTTAATAAACCTTCAATCTCTTTTAATTTATCTTTTCGACTAGCCGATATTGTTTCTAAATCTGTTTGGCCTTGTATAATATCTGATTTTGCCGTTCTATTATCTACTACGTACACAACTTCAACATTTGTTTCTTCGCTACATTTCGCAATATATGTTGCATGTTCCGCTGCTCGAAGTGCATGTTCAGAACCGTCACATGCTAATATAATTTGTTTGTACATATGCTGAATCCCCTTTTCGTTATCCTACTCGTATTATATAATAAAGCCCCCTAAAAAGGAGGCTTCTAACTTGCAATTCTTTTATTATAAGTAGCTAAATTTGAAATAATTTTCGAGCTTCGTTCATTTAATCCCGTTATACTTACTTTCGCGCCACTTTGTTCATACTTCATGATAACTTTATCAATTGCAGCTACTGCTGAATCATCCCATACGTGTGCGTGAGTAAAATTCAACTCAATTTCTTTTACATCTTCCTCAAATGTAAAATTATTTATAAAATCCGCCATAGATGCAAAGAAAAGTTGACCATGAATTTCGTATATTTTCTTATTTTCAATATATAAATGTTTCACGTGAATCTTTGCCATATTGAATGCAAATAAAACCGCACTACTTACTGTTCCGATAATTACACCTAATGCTAAATTATGTGTAATTAAGACAATCACAACTGTTACGATCATAACAAATGCGTTTCCTTTCGGTACTTTATGAATCGTTGTTACAGAGTTCCAATCAAATGTTCCGATTGAAACCATAATCATAACTGCAACTAAAGCTGCCATCGGAATATGAACAACATAATCACCTAAAACGAATAGTAATACGATTAAAAACCCGCCCGCTACAAATGTTGATAATCGTCCGCGTCCACCTGATTTAATATTAATAACAGATTGACCAATCATTGCACATCCTGCCATTCCTCCGAAGAATCCAGCGACAATGTTTGCAATACCTTGACCGCGTGCTTCTTTATGTTTATTACTTTCCGTATGCGTCATATCATCTAAAACTGAAGCTGTTAATAATGACTCTAATAAACCGATAATTGCAAGCATAACTGCATACGGTAAAATAATTCCTAATGTCTCAAGTGTAAAAGGCACGTCAGGAATGCTAAAGAACGGTAATTCTTTCGGCAGGCTTCCCATATCTCCTACTGTTTTCAACTGTAATCCGCTCATAAGTGCAATACTTGTCACAATAATAATGGAAATAAGTGTAGACGGGACAGCCGTCGTAATACGTGGAAATACATATATAATTACAAGTCCTAATGCGACAAGTGCATACATTTGCCAAGTTGCATTTTTAAAATGTGGCAATTGCGCTGTAAAAACTAAAATTCCAAGTGAATTTAAAAAACCACTCATAACAGATTTCGGAACAAACTTCATAAATGAGCTCAGTTTGAACACACCAAAAATAATTTGGACAATACCTGTTAATATTGTTGTAGCAAATAAATATTGCAAACCGTGATCTTTAACAAGCGTTACCATTAGTAATGCCATCGCACCTGTTGCAGCTGAAATCATCCCAGTTCTTCCGCCAACAAATGAAATGGTAACTGCAATACAGAAGGCTGCGTATAACCCAACGGTCGGATCCACACCTGCAATAACAGAGAAAGCAATCGCTTCAGGGATTAACGCTAAAGCAACAACAATTCCTGATAGTACGTCCCCTCTCACATTGGAGAACCAATCATTTTTTATCGTTTGAAACAAAATACCACTCCTCTACTCTTTTATCCCGCTATTTGCCGGGCAGTAAGACCCCCACCTCAAAATTCAGCGGAAGCAAAGAAGTTAGGTGGGGATCAACTGCCCATAAAAGCCCGATTGGTTCAACTAATAATCAGTGGGGGATGAACAAAACCCCCACTGATTAAAGTTTCACTTTATCATTTAATTTTCTCCATAAGAAAATCTAAGCCGACTGCACGAAGGCTATTATATAACGAGTAGAGGATTTTGCGCTATGTAAAAGTTTCCTAAAAAAAGACGCTACCTTCATAGCGTCTTTTCTCATTTCATTAATGTCCACCGTGCCCTTGGCCACTTTCCTGAACAATCTCTAACCTCTCATCCAATATACCTTGTGTTTCAAATGAAATATCACTCGTACTTCCTAATAAGAAGCCGTGGTTATATGGTCCCAGCGTTGGGTCATCTTTAAACTTCGGCTGAATACTAGCAAGGAATTCATACACTGGTTGTGAAGCTTTCCCTTCTTCTAACAATACAACAGGTGCGTGTTTACCCATATGTGAAAATGGTGCCCCTGCAACTGCTAAGTCTGGTGTTTTGCTTGAAACAAATGATAAACCGTGACCTGGTTTTGTAAACCCCCATCCAAATTTTGTTTTTTCATCTTTAAATTTCGCAAATGCAATAGAATTCTCTACTGGAGTCTCTCCACTAATACGCGTTACTTTCCCGTATTTACTTAACTCTTTTTCTACTTCTTTTGAAACGATTTTTTCTGGTCCTAGTAAATATATATTTGCTTTATCTTTTCTCATCTTTAATGCCACTATCGTCGCTTCTGGCACTTTATTTTTTTCTGTATAGAGTAATGGTTCTGGCATATGAGAAATCCAGTTTACAGCCGGTGTTGTATATAAACGCCCTTCTTCTTCCGATGAACCGATAATAACACTATTTGGATAACTTCCTGTTATATCGGCATATTCTTTATCCACATCTTTAGCAAATGTAGCTGGATCCGTTTCTTTTATTTGCTTTACTTGATAATCTTTTAATTGCTCAAGGATTGATGCACTTACATCCCCCATCACCATAATTTGTGTTCCATCTTTCGTTCCGAGCGGATTTAATCGTTTTATTTCTTTTAACGTCATTTCGGGTACCTTTTCTTTTTCTATAAATAAAATCGGCCCGTTATTCGGATGGTGAATAAGATCCGCACTTGCAATACCTAATTGCCACTCGTTTACTGGTACTAAAATAACAGCGCCTGGCTGATTCTCTTTATGCGTTGCTGGCCATATCGTTTGCGAAGTTAATACTGCCATTTGCATAGGGTCATTTGTATTTAATCTCGTTACATTTTTTAAACTCGTCGTTAATACATCATTCGATGCCCCCTTATTCATTTCTTTCGGTGCACTTACCTCCTGCTTCATTTTCATTTTCATTTCCTTTTGCTCTGTTTTCTTCTCTTCTTTAGATTCATGATTTTTATGATCTGTGTTCGTTTGCCCACACGCCGCAAGACCAGCCGCCGCAATTATTGTTATCCCTAAAATTCGGGTCATCTTTTTCACTATACCGCCTCCGTATGAATCGTTTTCGAGCCAATATGATTACCTAAATTAGAATTTCACCTTTACAATAACAAGCAATTCTGAAGAAATTATGCAGATGCATTATAATCTGCACCATTTCTTCATGATTTTGACTTACAATTTAAATAATAACTACAAATGCGGAGGTACTCTATGGTCGATATACTACTCGTAGATGATGAGCCGAGAATGCTTGAATTATTAACACTTTATCTTACTCCAATCGGATACAACTGCGTATGTGCAGTATCCGGTGAAGAAGCTATTTCACATATAGAAAATCGAAACTTCAAGTTTGTTTTACTTGATATTATGATGCCAAAGATGGACGGATGGGAAACGTGCAAAAGAATTCGATCATTTAGTAACGTTCCTATCATTATGGTAACTGCTCGTGATCAAACGGTAGATGTCATCCAAGGATTAAAACTTGGCGCAGATGATTACGTGACGAAACCGTTCCATGAAGAGGAGCTTTTCGCAAGAATTGAAGCTGTTTTAAGGCGAACGAATCAACACGCACAAATCCAATATCACGGCATTTTATGGGATGAGGCAAAGCATTTCGCTTCTGTCCATAATGAAGAACTTCTTCTCACTCCAATCGAATTCTCTTTACTCGGATTATTTTTACGTCATGTGAACTACGTATTAAGCCGCGATCAGCTCATTGAACGAATTTGGGGATTAAATACAAATACAGAAGATAGAACAGTCGATTCACATATTCGTAATTTGCGTGATAAATTACGAAAAGTAAATTTTCCTATTGATCATCATTTAAAAACTGTTTACGGAGTCGGGTATCGATGGATTGATACTCTAGATTAAGGAGCAAAACGATGAAGCGAATATCTATTCAACTCGGATTTTATTTTTTAATTGTTACACTTTTAATCGAAAGTGTTCTATTTGTCTTGCTTTATTATAGCCTTGTCAGCAATAGAGTAAATGAAGAAATGACAGCTTTATTAAAGCGCGGAAATAGTCACCGAGATGTCCTTGAAAAGTATTTTGATAAGCAAACAATCTCCCATGTTGCCCTAATGGAATCCGAAGCTGAAACCACTGTTGTTATTACAAATGCAAATAAGGATGTACTAGCTAAATCCAATGAAATAAATACTACTATAAAAAAGCATATTGAAAAGATGCAAACACGGACAGATCATGAGGGAGCAATTATAGAGAATCATTGGAAAACATCTAATTATATATGTACAATTAGCCCAATTATAGTGGCAGGAAAAACAGAAGGCTACGTATATATGTTTCTCGGAACGGAATCAATCGAGGAAATGGTTAACGGGCTAACAAGACAATTCATTATTGCTGGAGTCATTACTTTTCTATTAACAGCCATCACCATCTTTCTATTATCACGGTTGTTAACAAAACCATTGTTACACATGAAACATGCCACTGAAAAAATGAGTAAAGGCGACTTATCTGTTTCATTAACAACTACTCGAAATGATGAAATCGGTGAACTAGCATCATCAATTCAAACGCTCGCAAATGATTTACATTATATGAAAACAGAGCGAAGTGAATTTCTAGCAAGTGTTGCTCACGAATTACGAACACCGTTAACATACGTAAGAGGTTATGCTGACATTGCTTTAAAAGAAACCACATCTCCTGAGCAACGTTTGCGATATTTATCTATTATAAAAGATGAGTCTGATTACATTACAAACTTAGTTCAAGATTTATTTTCACTTGCACAAATAGAACAACATAACTTCTCTATTCAAGTAAAAGAAGTACATTTACACACCTTCCTTACTCGCATAGCCAAAAAAGTAAACGCCATGTATAAAGAAAGACATATTAAAGTTTCCTTCTTTTGTCCTCCTACACTGGTAGTAAGCTTAGATGAGCAGCGATTTGAACAAGTTATAGTGAACATTTTAAATAACGCTTATAGACATTCAAACGAACATTCTCATATAAACATTTCTGTTACAGAAGAAAATAAACGTATTTCCATTACAATTGAAGATGAAGGTGAAGGTATTCCGCCTGAAGACCTCCCTCACATTTTCGACCGCTTTTATCGAGTTGATAAAGCTAGATCACGCGCTACAGGGGGAACTGGTTTAGGACTATCTATCGTGAAAGAAATTGTAGAACTACACGGCGGGAATATTACTGTAACGAGCGAAGTCGATCATGGGTCTTGTTTTATCATTTCATTATCATCTATATAGAAATACAACTATCATTAATTAACCTATAAAATTACATCATAATTGACATATGAAAACGCCCAGAGCAGAAAAAACTCTGAGCGTCTTTTATTGTCTTATTAAATTAAATTCTCCTTTAACTTAAATAAAATTAAAGACAAAACTTAAATAAATTTCTAAACATATTCATTTCACACTCTTTATTCTAAAAAGAATCTTTAATTCTACTTAAAGTAACACACTTTATATTTGTAATGGTTTATAAGCCAATGCTTTATCTATAATTTCTCTGGCAGTTAATTCTTCATCACTCCAGAAAATATAATCACTTATTTTAGGGTCAATAACAGACGATTTAACCATGTCCAACCAAATTGCCAGCTCCCATTCTTCTCCTTCTGTATCCATAAGTTTTTGAACCAAGGTAACTAACTCTTCTCTATTTAACTCTCCTAACTTTATATTTTTATGATTAATAGCTCTTTTTACAATGTATTCTGCACCGTAGTCAGCAAAAAATAATTCTTTTGCACGTGGATAAGGAACACTCTTTTCAAATACAGTCAGTTTATGTTCAAAATCTTCTCCAAAATCTTGTAGCTCTTGAATTTCTAAAACTAATTTTAATAGTTTCTTTTCATCCAATTCCTCACTCCCTTTATTCAAGACAACCACCTCAGTAATCTAATTACATTTCTTCATAATTTCCATATTCATTTCAACATAAAATTACAATTTCCCTTTTGAATTATCGAAATTAATATGTTATCTGTTATCCCTTATGTTAATTGATATGTTAAAGACATATAAATATTGATATAACTAGGAAGAAGAATAGACCAAATCAGATGTGATTTGGTCTATTCATTGGTAGGTTATTCACTTTACCTCATAATATAAATTTACAAATTGCCCAAAACGTTTCGTATCCGTCAAAGTTAAATTAATTTCTGGATTCTTTTCTTTAAATAATGGAACACCAGAGCCTAATATATGCGGTGTAATCGTAACAACATATTCATCAATTAGATTATTCTTAAAGAATTCTCTCAGTAGCTCTCCTCCACCAACCATCCATATTTTAGATCCTTCTTGTGCTTTTAACCTTTTTGTAAACTCCACTACATCTTCATTTACAAACTCTACGTTTCTGTCTGAACCTTTTTCTGAACGAGAAAAAACATAACATGTTTTATCTAAGTACGGGAATGTTTCCGTATGCTCTACTACATAATCGTACGTTTTCTTTCCCATAATTATTGTATCAATCGTTTCGTACATTTCTGTATAACCGTTATCTCCCTCTCCTTCCGTTTCCATTAACCACTCTAAATCATCATTTTCTTTCGCAATATATCCATCTAAGCTCGCCGCAATAAATAAAACTATTTCACGTGACATATTTTTTCCTCCTTATATCTCATCTTGATAACATATGATGTAAACAATATACTAACAATAAAACATGACACTTTATGTCATGTTAAAAAGAAAAAGGTGATACATTTGTCAAAAGCTAAACGCTTATTAGATATTCTTATATTTGCTTCTGCCAAAAAGACATTTACAGCTCAAGAAATAGCTGATGAATTTAATATTTCCGTTCGTACGGTTCATAGATACATTTTAGATTTAAGTGATATGGGATTACCCATTTATGCTGAACAAGGTCGTAATGGAGGATATAAAGTATTAACAAATAGGGTCATTCCACCTATCTTATTTACGGAAGACGAAGCGGTCTCCATCTTTTTTGCCTTTCAATCTTTAAGCTACTACCGAGACCTGCCTTTTAATACAGAGATCAATTCTGTTACACATAAACTGTATAGCTCTCTACAAGATGATGCGAAAGCGAAAGTTGATAAAATACGATCTTATATCGCTTTTTGGAATCCAAAGAGAACAATTGATACACCCCTTTTAAACGAAGTGCTAACCGCCGCTATTGAAAATAAAGATTTACACTTTCAATACGAATCTAAATCGGGGATAAAAACAAAACATGTTCACCCTATCGGTGTATATGCGCATGACGGGCTATGGTACTTACCATCCTACGACTTTAGTAGAAAAAAAATATTACTGTATCGCGTCGACCGCATTCTCTCTATATTATCCACAGAAGAAAATGAAGATACATTCATGAATTTAGAAGAGTGGTTTATCTCTAACTCTAACGTAGTACACAGTCCTACTCAGTTACATGTTTTACTGACAACAGAAGGTGTACGCCAATGTAAAAGCGTTCCTTACCTTGAAGAGCTCGTTGTAATAAACGAAGACGGGACAGGATATATACATTCAACAATTGATAAAGGTGAAATTAATTTTATTACGCCTTTATTTTATAGACTTGGAAAAGATGCACGAGTTTTAGAGCCAAAAGAATTGATAGATAGTTTACGTATACGTGCGAAAGAAGTTTTACATATGTATGAAGACGAAAAAAGCTGCTAGATATAAGCAGCTTTTTGTTTATTTGTTCCTATTGTTTTGACTGTTGACGAATATCAATCCACCAACGATATGACGCATTCATATTTTCAGTACTTCCATTCCCTCTGTAATGGAAAGCATCCAAAAAGATTGAATCTAACTTGTCCTCATCTACAAAATAACCTAGGTTAACCTTTACCGTTTGTCCCGGTCGGATACTACCAATATTATAAAAGCTTTTCCCGTCTCCGTGAGGTTCTAAATAATCAACTTCTCCCGTCATAATACGCGTTGCTTCCATTCCCTCTTCTTTAGCGTATTTCCATGCATTCCCTTCAAATTTAAGCTGCTTTATGGATGGATGCATATAGATTTCTTCTGTCGCCTGTTTACCAATATTTCTCACTGTAGTTGTCAAGTAGACAAATTTAACATTAACTAATTGCGAATCTACTAATGTATCAATTGAATCTTTACCATTCCCTAATTTATATACATCCCGTCTGTACGATAGCAGTTTTCCCGTCTGATCTAAAGCCTTCTTCTTGCTTAATATCCCTAGGCCAAGTTCATTAAAGTTCTCTTGTTTAAAATCTTTAATCGAATCAAAAACTTCAACTTTTTCTATCACATATTCAATTTGGCTGTTATCCATAGATATCGTTACTGGAACCTTTTGCCCTATATGAAATAGTCGTTTGCTATCTTTTTTCAAAGGAATCACTTTAGGTTTTTTAGGTTCATCTGCTTGGCTAAAATACTTTTTATCATAATTTGATATATGTGATGCCTTTTCTTTTGACGTGGGCTCAAGTGAAATATTCCCTAAGACATCTATCATTTGTTCTTCATTTATATCTGATCCAATAAAGCTTTCTAACATAATCCCTTCTTTCTCAAAAAAGAGAAAAACCTTCCTATCAAACATTACATTGTTGTTTCCAGTTTCTTTATGAACAATTACTGCTTTCTTGCCACCTATCTCTTTTTCTTTGTAGCTTTTTGAATATAAAGTTTGAAAGTCCGCATTTTCCCCTACTCTCCAAAGACTAAATGAAAAGCCTCCATTTGCGTCGTTATCTTTAAATGAATATTTCATAGCACTGTCATCAATTGCTTCCATATTTTCTGGCAATTTACCAATCTTCAACTTATACCACTTGTCACTCTTTTTCGAGTCATTGTTTGTTACTGAAACATTTACTTCGTAATTTTGTTTTTGGACAATCATATTATAGACTTTCACTGCCCCAAAAACGGTTGTCGGCATGCCAATCAATAAGCAAGCAGCAGCGATTAACATACGATGTTTTTTACGCTTTTTCTGCGGTTGTCCATCTTTCAGCTTCATTTCCTCCATAAACAATTTCTTTTTGTGCATATATGTATGTGAAAATTCATGCTGTTCTTCGAGTTTATCAAAATCATCTAAAGCAATTTTTTCAGCAAGTTCATATATTTCTTTGGAGTTCTTTGAATTCGTCATGTTGTATACCTCCTATCATATTTTGAACTCGTTTTCGAGCGCGTTCAAACTGCTTACGGACATTGGCCTCCGTTATCCCCATGACACCTGAAATTTCTTGATACGTTAAGTTATAGAAGACTTTGTACTTAAACACCTGTCTGTTCGATTCATTTAACTCTTTTAGCAATGTATCAATTTGAACCTCAGACATTTTACGTTTTTCCCACTCTTCAATATTTTCATCTACTGCTTCTGTTGATTCTCTTTCATATTCTTCTAAGAATGTTTCATGTCGTTTATTTTTCCGATAACTATCAATCGCCTTGTTTTTCGCGACCCTCAAAATGTAGCGTTTAAGCTCTTCAGTGCTCAAGCTATGGAGCTTTTCCAAGTTCTTATAAAGAGTAATAAACGTCTCTTGAACCGCATCTTCAGCCTGCTGAATATTATTTAAAATAGAATAAGCCACATAATAAATTTTTTGTTCGTACAACTCATATAGCTCTTCCATCTTTTCATAATCGTTATTTATAACTTTCATATAATTCCTCCTCTCACTCTATATAACGAATGAGCGCTATACTTTGTGACACTGCAAAATCTTTTTATATATAAAACTTAATAATAGAATATAAAAAATCCCAATTTCTCTATTGTAACTGAGAAATTGGGATTTTTTATATTAGAATTTTCCTGATTATTCCATTAAGAACATCCCTCTTACGCCTTTTCAGTAAGCAGCATTTGCTCTATCGCTTCTTTTAACAAATGCTTTGTCTCTTCCAAGTTATAATTCTTCTTTTCTCCTAGCTGTACCGTATAAAACTCAGCAAACGAGCGCTCTTTATATCTTGGTACGACATGCATATGGTAATGTGTTAACTCGTTAAAGATTCCACCATTTTGGCAAATTGTAATTCCGTCAGGTTTATATAATGCCTTAATCGATTTTGCAATCAGCTTAGAAGCATCCATAATGGATTTTGCCACAACATCATCTAATTCGTCTACTTCTACAACATGTTGCTTTGGCACAATTAAAGTATGTCCTGGATAGAAAGGTTCATGATCTAAAAAACATGTTACATAGTCATCTTCATATATTTTATATATAATTTCTTCTTCGTTGGCTAATTTACACCCTAAACATTCCATCATATTTCCCCCTTTATTAAAAACATAAAAACGTGAGAGCCGTATTCTCACGTTTTTATGTTTCATTTTATTAGTTCAATTGTTTCCGTAACCTTTATACTATCTTTTACAGATTGAACAATCGTACAATTTTTCACTGCAAGTTGCAGCGCCTTGTCCAACTGCTCTTCTGTAATGTTTTGTGCTTTGATTTTATAGTGCAAATGAACACTTTCAACTGGTTTTGATACAGCTTCACTTCTACCAATTTCAGTCTCAATTGTAAACGTATCGTATGGAATACGTTTCTTTTCTAAAATTGTTCGGAAGACAATTGCACTACATCCTGCGATAGAAGAAATGAGTAATTGTAACGGTGAATACCCGTTTTCTTTTCCAATCGCTAATTGACCATACGATAAATCTGCTTCTATATCATCGTGTTTGATTGTTAGTTTCATTTGTTTTTTCCATCTCCACTTTCATCGGTTTCTTCCGTTTCTTACTCATATAATAATATATATAGCAGAAAATGATAAATGGAATACCACAGTATAACGCCATTCTTTGTTCAGGAATAAACGCTAAACTAATAACAACGATGCTATTTGTAATTAAAGCTAAAATTGGAACAATCGGGTATAGTGGTGTTCTATACTTTAAGTCCTCTAACTTTCCTCCGCCTTTTATATACTGACTTCTAAAGCGAAGTTGCGATAAAGCAATAATGATCCAACTTGAAACAGCCGATAAACCAGCTATCGATAATAAGTACATGTATACTGTATCTTCTGCAAGGAAACTTGTGAATAGAGATAATCCAGCTACCGCAATCGTTACGACTAACGCTGTAATTGGAATACCACGCTTATTTACTTTTTGGAAAGATGTTGGTGCCATTCCTTCATTTGCAAGTGACCATAATATACGAGTTGCCGCATATAAGCCTGAATTCGCTACAGATAGTAACGCTGTAATAATAACGAAGTTCATAATATCAGCTGCGTATGGAATACCGATTTTATCAAATACAACTACAAATGGACTTTCAATTACCCCTGCTTCTTTCCAAGAAATTAATCCTACTAAAATCGTCATTGTTAAAATGAAGAATAACATAATGCGCCATACTGTATTACGGATCGCACGTGGAATTGTTTTTTCTGGATTTTCACTTTCTCCCGCTGCAATCCCGATTAACTCTGTTCCTTGGAACGAGAAGTTAACTGTAATCATTGTAAGTAATACGGCAGCTAGTCCATTCGGGAATAACCCGCCATCGCTTACAAAGTTAGAGAAAAGAGGTGCTGCTTCTTTTCCATCGTATGGTAAAAACCCTAATAATGCACTACCACCAAGAACAACAAACGCAAGAATTGTAACTACTTTAATACTAGAGAACCAAAACTCTAATTCAGCATAACTCTTCGCTGAGATAGCGTTTGAAGCATATAAAATAACGCCGAATACGAGACACCATACCCAAACATCAACATTTGGAAACCATCTTTTCATCATTAAACCGATTGACGTTAACTCTAAACCTACTGTCACTGCCCAGCCAAGCCAATATAGCCAGCCGATCATAAAGCCCGTTCCTGGTCCAATAAACTTCGTCGCATACTTTTGGAAAGATCCTGAAACTGGCATTGCTACCGTTAACTCTCCAAGACAAAGCATTGTTAAATACATAATAAATCCGCCCACTAAATATGAAAGGATGGCTCCCCCTGGTCCAGCCTGATTAATGGTGTAACCTGAACCTAAGAAAAAACCAGTCCCGATTACACCACCTAGTGCGATCATAAATAAATGTCTACTCTTCATCGTACGATGTAATTTCTCATTCGTTGGTTGCTGCATCTAAATCCTCCCCCTACCGATACCCCTATATCTTGTTAAAATTTTCTGATAATAAAAATATACACGAAAGCGATTACAATTTCTATATAAAATTAAAACTTTTCTGATAAAATAATATAAAAAATCTAATTATTGCAAGATTTAGATTCTATTTAGAGGAAAATAAGGAGAAACAAGGAAAAACCCTTACATATATTGTAAGAGTCAACGAAGTTCTAATCTTCTCGATAAAATTGATAAACTATAATTTACGATAAAGTACATACAAGCTACTACTATAAACGTTGGAATCGTATAATTTACATTCTGTCCGCTAATAATTTGGGCATTATGCATAAGCTCTGGCAGTGATATAACAACTGCTAATGATGTATCTTTCAGCAATGAAATAAACTGACTGACAAGCGGCGGGACCATTCTTCTTAATGCTTGTGGTAAAATAATATGCCACAACGCTTGAACATACGTTAATCCTGAAGATCTTGCGGCCTCAATCTGTCCTTTTTCAATAGATAATAAACCACTTCGAACAATTTCAGATATCATCGCTGCTTCAAATATTGTTAAAGCAACAATTACGGCCGTTATAATTTCTAATTTCAAGCCTGCTTCTGGAAGTGCAAAATACGTGAAAAATATAATTAAAAGTAGTGGTAAGTTTCGAATCACTTCAACGATAATCCCTAATATTTGTGAGACGACAGGTATTTTCATGTAGCGCAATATCCCTATTACACTACCAATAATAAAACTAAGTACAATCGCGACGAGCGCTACCTCTAACGTTATAAGCAATCCTTTTAATAAAAATAGAATATGATCACCTGTTATGGCTCCCTTAAAATCCATTTACACCGCCTCCTTTGCCAAGCGTTTTTCTAAATAACGCACTAGCATACTGAGCGGAATTGTTACTATTAAATAAAACATCCCGACAAATATATACACGTCGAACGTAACAAATGTCTTCGTTGAAATTAAATCTCCTTGATACATCAAATCGGTACCAGCGATAATTCCGAGTATGGAAGAGTTTTTTACTAAATTGAGAAATTGATTTCCTAGAGGAGGAATTACGATTTTCATCGCTTGAGGTAAGACAACATAATACATCGCCTGTACATACGTTAACCCTGAAGACCGTGCTGCTTCCATTTGTCCTTTCGCGACTGATAAAATCCCTGCCCGAATGACTTCCGCAATAAAAGCTGCAGTATACACAGTAAGCGTAACTGTTCCTGCTACAAAACCATTTAAAGTGATTCCTATTACAGGTAAAGCGAAATAGAATATAAATGCAATTAATACGAGTGGAATATTTCTTACAAACTCCACAAAAGCTGATCCTATCCAATTTAAAATACGAATAGGTGCAATACGCATTACAGCCAAAATTAAGCCTAAAATAAAGCTTCCTATTAATGCAATTACACTAGACATAACTGTATATTTAAAGCCTTCTAAATACATATCAATGTTATTCGTTAATATAGAAAAATCAGGCACATATTCTACCCTCTTTCTTTACAAGAAGAGGATGAGCATCCCTCATCCTCTCACTCTTACTATTCACTAGGAATAAAAACCCACTAATTAAAGTTTCACTTTACTTCTCCTGTTTTTGACCAATCCATTTTTCATACAATTTATCGTATTCCCCATTCGCTTTCATATCTTTTAGTAAGCTATTAATCTCTTTCGTCAAATCATCCGCACCTTTTTGCACCGCAATTCCGTACGGTTCATCCGTGAAAATTTTCCCTACAACTTCATAATTTGAATCTTGCTTTGCCATTCCGTAAAGAATTGCGTTATCTGTCGTTAAAACATCACCTTTACCCGCTTTTAACGCTGTAAATGCCTCACTATAATTTTCAAATTCTAATACAGTCGCTTCTGGTGACTTTTGACGAATGTTATTTGTAGATGTTGAGCCTTTTACAGCTAATACTTTCACACCTTGTTTTATATCATCAATACTCTTAATATTGCTTCCTTTTTTCACAAGTAACGATTGCCCTGCTTTAAAATATACATCTGAGAAATCAACCTCTTTTTTACGTTCTTCCGTAATTGTCATCGTCGCGATAATTGCATCAATGTCACCATTTTTTAGTAGTGGTATACGCGTTTTAGACGTTACTTCTTTTAATTCTAGTTTCTTTTCATCTCCGAGAATTTTTTTCGCAAGTGCCTTCGCGATATCAACATCGAATCCTTCTACCTGCCCTGTTGAAGGGTTTTTCAATCCGAATAAATTCGTATCATTCTTCACCCCAACTACTAATTTCCCGCGCTTTTTAATTTGCTCTATGGCCCCGCCTTGCTTCGTATTCGTTTCTTTCGCTTCATCTTTTTTACTGCCACATCCAGCAACGATAAGTACGAATAAACATGAAAATACGATTAAGGTAAATAACTTTTTCATTTTAAGCATGAAATTCCTCCTCTAATGATTTAACACTCGGCTTAAAAATAAACGTGCTCTTTCTTGTTCAGGATTCGCAAAAAATTGCGCCGGTGTTGTATCCTCAATAATCTTGCCATCATCCATAAATAAAATCCGATCTGCTACTTCTCGCGCAAATCCCATCTCATGTGTGACAACAACCATCGTCATCCCTTCTTTAGCTAGCGTTTTCATAACATCCAGTACTTCCCCGATCATCTCCGGGTCAAGAGCAGACGTAGGCTCATCGAATAGCATAATTTCCGGCTGCATCGCGAGTCCTCTAGCAATCGCTACCCTTTGCTGTTGTCCGCCGGATAATTGATGCGGATATACACTAGCCTTCTCTGGAATCCCTACTTTCTCTAAATAAAACATTGCGGTTTTCTCCGCTTCTTCTTTTGAAACTTTATTTACTTTAATAGGCGCTAGTGTAATATTTTGAAGAACCGTTTTATGTGGATATAAATAAAAATGCTGAAAAACCATCCCGATATTTCGGCGTAATTCATTCATATCCGTTTTGGCATTGTGTACATCCGTATTTTGTACAATTAACTCTCCATCTGTAATTGTCTCTAATTGATTTATACACCGAAGCAACGTGCTTTTTCCTGATCCGGAAGGCCCAACAACTACTACCACTTCACCTTTTTTCACTTGCACATTAATATCTTTTAAAACTTGAAAGTTGCCATAATATTTATTTACATTACGAAATTCTATCAACATACTCCCCCCTCCCTCTAACAAAGCATGTACATTCTTTTTATATTCAAAAATAGGCAAAAAAATAACTACCTGCCTCATTTTGCCCATAAAAAAAAGCAAGGGGATTTCCCCTTTGCTTTTTCATTTCTATTCCATTAAGATACTTCTTCTTTCTTATCTTTTCCGTATTCATGCTCCCAGAAATCAGCATTTTTAATTCCTAATGGCCCTGGATCGAATACTGGATCTTTTCCTTCTTTTTTCTGCTTTTCATAATCCTTTAATGCAACTAATGCAGGTTTTTGTAATAATAAAATCGCAATGATATTTACCCATGCCATAATTCCTACACCGATATCACCTAAAGCCCAAGCTGTTGCTGCTGTTTTTATACAGCCGTAGAATACAGCTCCTAAAAATACAAATTTTAGTACCATAGACAGCCAAGGACGGTCTTTATCACGATTTAAGTACGCGATATTCGTTTCTGCAATGTAGTAATACGCCATAATTGTTGTAAATGCAAAGAATAGTAACGAGATTGCAACGAAACCGTTTCCAAATCCAGGGAAAACAGATTCTACCGCTGCCTGTGTATATCCCGGTCCTGGCTGAGCACCATTTAATTTATTTACGATAAAGCTTTTTCCGCTTGCATCAAATACGTTATACATGCCTGTAATAATCATCATAAATGCTGTTGCTGAACAAACAAATAATGTATCAATGTAAACGGAAAATGCTTGTACTAAACCTTGTTTAGCTGGATGTGATACTTCCGCAGCAGCTGCTGCATGTGGTCCAGTTCCTTGCCCTGCTTCATTGGAATAAATACCACGTTTTACTCCCCAAGAAATTGCTAAACCGATAATACCACCGAAAGCCGCTTCTAATGCAAAAGCACTCCTTATAATTAGCATAAATGCTTCTGGCAACTTTTCAATATTCATAGCAACAATAACGCAAGCTACTAAAATATAACCAACTGCCATAAACGGTACGACAACTTGTGCAACGTTAACGATTCGCTTTACGCCACCGAAGATGATAATAGCTAATACAACAACTAATAAAGCCCCTGATACGGTAGTGTTAATTCCAAAAGCTGTTTCTAAACTTACGGCAATACTATTTGCTTGCACACCTGGCAATAAAAGCCCCGTTGCAATAATTGTCGCTGCAACGAATACTAATGCATACCATTTCACACCTAAACCTTTTTCAATGTAATAAGCAGGTCCACCACGAAACTGTCCTTGATGTTTCGTTTTATATATTTGCGCGAGTGTTGATTCCACATAAGCTGATCCTGCTCCTAAAAAGGCTACTGCCCACATCCAAAATACAGCTCCTGGTCCACCGAATGCAACCGCTGTTGCTACCCCAGCTATATTCCCTGTCCCAACGCGTCCTGATAACGAAAGTGCTAACGCTTGGAATGAAGAAACACCAGCCTCTGATTTTTCTCCTTGAAATGTCAGCTTCACCATTTCTCCTACATGCCTTACTTGTAAAAACCTCGTTCGAATGGAAAAATATAACCCTACTCCTAAACATAAATAAACAAGTGCTGGACTCCAAACAATATTATTTATCCAATTTACGATAGCTTCCAATATTCCCCCTCCTTCTTTATAAAGAATATTCTGAATATATATAAAATTATAAGTGTATACCGAATCTATAACAATATTATTTTAATAAAACAAACATATTTTTGTATAAAAAAACAAAGTATATATTTATTTTATATACTTTGTTTTGAACAAAATGTATTATATATTCACAATTGCTTCTTTGCTTATAATTCTTTCATATAATTCTTCCGATAATTTCCGGAAGTTATCTGGCATATCTTTCCCCTTAAACTTCTTTTGAAGTGTACCGTATAAACCAACATCACGTAGACGTAAGAACAATGGTAACGATTCATACCAACTATCCGCTAGTCTGTGCTCATACTCATAGCCTTTTCGTAACACTTGTAGCTGTTTACGAGCAAAATTTGTCTTCTCTTCCGCTGTCCACGGTGTAAATAGAACAGAGTAATAGAGAACCATCGCTAAATCATGTATAAAGTAATTATAAGCCGCATCATCAAAATCAAAGATTGTTAGCTCTTTACCATCATAATGAAAATTACCTGGATGGATATCACCGTGCATAAGGCCGAACGTTTCTCTTTCAATGGGAAGAGCCTTTATTTCATCCATTAATACTGCTGCAACCTTTTTCACTTGATCATCTTCTAATTCATTAACAATTCCACTTTCATCTTCTTCCCACGTATCACGATAGTCTGTTGTAGGATAGTTCATTGTTAGGCGATGCAGTTGGCCAATCGCCTTTCCCCATGCTTCAAAGTAAGCATCTCCCCAATAAGGCGATCCTTCCCCTTTTACTTGCTCACCTTTTGCATATGTAAATAAAGAAGCGAAAAAGAAAGTTTCATCCTCTGCTCTAATTTCTTCTACAAGATTTTGAGACGCTGAATAAAGAGGCCCTGCTACCTTTGCCCCATTCTCCGCAACATATCGTAAAAAATCTAATTCAGCTTCGACTTCTTTTTTTGAACGATGAGAAGAATGGGTTAAACGCAATACGTAATCTTCACCACGATCACCCTTCGCCTTAAAAATATAATTTTCAAAATCTCCAAGCGGCTTCTCTTCCACTGTTACATAAAATGCCTTTGCTGCTCTTGCTAAAATCTCTTTTGTAAAAACTCGTTCTACAGCTATTTCCATATATATCCCTCCTATATATCTTCTTAATTCGACATAAATGTTAAAAGTACTGCTATGAAATTGAATAGTGCGTGGGCAATCATAGCTGATAAAATAGAATTTGTTTTCTCATATAACCATGCAAATACTACCCCACTCAAAAAGTTCACCGGTAATGTGTTATATGTGGGAATATGGACAACGGTAAATATGACAGAACTTATAAACATACCGCCCCACATGCCATACCTATCACGAAAAAATGTATAAAAAACACCTCGATATAAAATCTCTTCATAGATCGGTGATATAATGGCCGCTCCAATTACCGCGATACAGAATGAATATATTGATTTATCATTTTGGACCGCCTCCGTCTTACTGTTTTCAAAGGAAATACCCATTTTCTCCATTATCACTAATACAGCAACACTAGCTACAAGTAAGAAAATAACCGCTCCAACTGTCCATAAAAGATTTTTCCATGAAAGCTTCCTAATTCCAATATCTTTCCACGAGAGTTTATACCTTTTTATACAAAAAAGATAAACTACAGTAGTAAATATCACTGCCATTATAAATCCCATTAATACCCCAGCATATAATGAGTTACCTATTATTTTTAAAGCATAGTCATAAAAAAGAGATTCAACAGTTACTGGAACAATAATAAATACAAACATAAATAAATATAAGATTTCTTTCCATCCCCACATATACCTCAAAGTCATCTATACCATCCCCTATATCCTATTTTCTATAGTATAAAAGATGACGTAACGTAACTTTCAAGCTTATTTTTCTAAACAGCCCAAGCATAATTTTCTCACAAAAAGAAAAAGGTTGATTCACTAAATCAACCTTTACACTATTAAAAGTTCTATTCATTAATTCTTCATCAATTGATTCTCGTATATAACATTTATTTTTATTTCTCTTCACCTTTTGTCTGCATTGAATTGAAAGTCCAATTTAATTTTAATGAATCTCCTTGAAATACATTTTGCTCTTCATCGTTATCTACAAATGTGAACATTACATAAAAAGTATCATCATCACCAGGAGCAAGTCCATTTCCTTCTCGATCTACAACACCTTTTTGTACAAGATTAGGAATACTTCCGTTTTGCGTAGCTACCTTTAATTCAGATAATGTAGTAGACCAAATTGGAACTTGATTTTTATCCAAATTCCACAAGAAATCAACTCGGATATGATCACCAAAATCAGCATTTCCATTATCTCCTTTTGCATCGATTACACTGTAATCTGTCAGGAGTTTCACATCTCCTATTGCTAAGGTTCCTTTGTTAATTAATTGAAAACCGCGCTCCATTTCATCACCTGGTTTCAGATTGTCGACATTAATAACAACTTCAGGATTCACACTCAAATCTAAAGTACCCGCTGCAAACGTGTTTTGTGATACTTCCTTATCACTAAAATACGCATATGTTCCCCCACCAATTAAAGATAAGCCCAGCGCTGCAGTTATGACACCCATACCAAGTTTTTTCTTCATACCCATTTCACAAGTCCCCCTATTTTTAAAGTTCAAACTACAAACCTTATTTCCATCCCACAAACAATAATCATTAAGCAACTACCTTGTCCCATAACGAAAGAAAACTAACTTTAAACTAGTTACTTCTTGTGCCCAAACAACTATTACTTTTAAAATGACCGGTAATATTACCATGAATCATTACCGGTCATTCGTTAGCCAATCTCATTTCATTTACTATTCATTGCCTGATTACTTTATTTACCCTAGAAGTTTGTCCACTTATTTTTTGGGTTCTAAACCGATAGATCGTAAGATTTTATCTAACGTCACTGGCCCTACATTTTCTTTCGGTTTCTGATTTCCTTTGGCATCTAGACCCTTTTTCAAGAAGTTTTTCTCAATAAAACGAATATCCGTTTCATCTACAACACCATCTTGATTTATATCTCCATCTTTTACAGATACTTTTCCTTTTCCATATGACAGAGCTGCTATTCTAGCATCTTGAATATCCACCATTTTATCGCCGTTTACATCACCTGCAAGGTTATCATCCATGTCAGCTCTAAAGTTTTGTCCCACTAATTCTCCATCCTGCATTTTCCCTATTTTTGTTGTTAATTTACTATTTAAATGACCTGGCATTTCTACGAAGATATCATATTCTTTATCGCTTACTGGAACACTATGAATCTCAAATTGCCCATTTTCATTAATCGTTCCTGTATATTTCTTTCCATCCTTGCCAACTGCGTACACTTTTGCTCCTAGTTTTGTATAGTCTTTCTTACCTAAATACCCCTCTTCATTTAAGAAAGCTTCCGGACCAATATAACCTGTAACCGTTGAATGTTTCGAAACAATAGCAAAAGATTTATCTTTAAACACAGGAATCTCAGTGCCTTCTGATGCACCAGCTTTTGTATAAGAGAACTTATCTGCTGCAAATGCAGTTAAATCATTAAAGTATTCATCGCTCGTCATCTCGAATGTAACATCTAAAAATGGTGTGTCTCCATCTAATCCTTTAAATTCTTTTCCTTCCAATGACGCGCCAACTTTCACCTTGTTTTCCCAAGCTCCTTCTTCACTTACCTTCGGATCTTCTAATTTAAGGTTCAGTCCATGTTGTTTTACATATTCCGTAAGTGCTGGATTTGGTTTCACATCTGTAAATTTAAAGAACTGCTTGTAATAAGGAATTTCAAATGTACCTGACATAAGCTGTTTTACATTATTGAGATTCAAAGTTAAAGTAATTTTCTCTCCTAATTTGATTTTATCTTTGTCATAACTTGGAACAGCGTATTCTGTCCCTTCTTTTACAAAGACATAATCTTTATATCCAGTTGCCATATTCCCTGCAGTGGCAAGGTCATATCCAAATAATTTTAAATTTAACGGCTCATTTATTTCCTCTGGAAGTACTCCAAATTTAAAATCACCATTTGCTTGAATTGTATTTAACCAACCTGATGGGAAGGCTGAGTTTTGATAATATACGATTTGATTCGCTTTTTGATCATACTGCAAGCCTTTTGCCTTTAATGTATCTACTGTAGAATCATAAATATTACCATGCACCCATAATGCACGTTGGCCGTCTTCTTCTTTAAACATGGAATCATTGACTTCGTGTATACCAGGTTGTACATCCTTAAATTTCATTTCAGGTATTACATTATCAATGATAATGCTATCGCCTTTTGTATACGATTTTCCTTCTTTATCATATCCAACGAAGTCCAATTCGTAATCTCCATCAGGCAACATAACAGTTTTATCCCCAATTGGGTGAGCTGGATCCCCTGTGAATGGAAATACATACCCTCCCATACCAGAAAACATCATATATTCAACATTCGGTGTTAGACTACTTGCATTAAGTGTACCAACGACTCCTAATGCCTTCCCTGTCTTTCGGTCCTTCACAACTGCATCAATAGTTTCAAGAGGGCTATTTAATTTAAATGCCAACGGCGAACTTGGTCTTTCCATAAATGGATGGAATTTAGATGTATCTGTTGCCATTGCATCTCTCAGTAAATCTACAGACGCAATCCCTTTTTCTGTGAATTTAACTGCAAATGGTACTTGATATACTTCTTTTTCATTGTTTTTATTTGAAATATGAATATATCCCTCATATCTACCAAATTCAGCGTTTTCTGGAATGATAATTTCAGGGCTAATTTCCTCTGATGTACCAGGAGCTACTTTAATAGAATCTGGTACGTTTAGCTTCACACCATTCTTTGCTGCATCTTGTACCCCTACACTTGTAGGTGAAAATTCTACCTCTAATTTAAATTCTTTCCCATCTGTTTTACTGCTGTTCTTAATTGAGACTTTTCGACTATCTTTAATAGGCCCATTTTCAATTTGATTTTTATACCCAAACGCAATAGAACCTGTTTTTTCTTCAATTTCTACTTCTTCATCATCTACAACATTTGATGTTTTATCGATAACCTCGATAGATGTATCTGCATGAACTGCACGATATGCATCAATTCGTCCTGAGCCCACCTCAAATACAGAACGCTCTTCTTTTAGGTCAACTGCGGTATTCATAAGTGCTTCTTTTACTTCAAATGGACTATAGTTTGGATGTTCTTGTAAAATAAGTGCCGCTACTCCTGCAGTATGAGGAGTTGCCATAGATGTACCTGACATACGTCCATACGCTACCGGATAATTTTCTCCATCTTTTGGATCATTAATATATTCAGGAACAGTTGAGAAAATAGACACACCTGGTGCTACAATATCCGGCTTAATATCATCTGTCTTAGTTGCAGGACCACGGGAGCTGAAATCAGCTAAGTGATCTCCCTCTGTTTTTATATTACTAAGTTCTCCAAATGCTAACGACACATCTCCATGTACAGCTTTTGCTTGCAATTTCTCACCATCTACTTTTGTTAAGCGGAACGATGGAATAGATGAAGTACTTTCCCCAAGATAACTTGTAATTTCTCCATCTACATTGTTGTATACAATTACCGCCTTTGCGCCTGCTTCCTTAGCATTTTTAATTTTTTCATCAAATGTAAGCTCACCGCGTTGAATAAGAGCTAACTTTCCTTTTACATCTTTCCCTGTAAAATCATCTGTTTTCCCAAGCCCTGCATATACAACCGATAAGGATTGCCCTTTCAAATCTTCAATCTTATCAGTAAAGCCTTTTCCAAGTAGCATCATTTTATCTACATGTACATCACCTGCATCGGCGGAAAACGTTGGGATAGTCATTGCAGCGTCACTTGCTCCAACTGTAATTGGAAGTGCTGCTGCACTAGGTGATCCAATGGTACCTTCTCCCGGACCACTATTACCTGCTGCTACTACTGTAACAACACCAGCTAACATCGCATTGTTCACTGCGACAGAGGTAGGATATAAAGGATCATTAATAGATGCTCCTAGTGATAAATTGATAACATCCATATCGTCTTTCACTGCTTTATCAATTGCAGCAAGAATACCGCTTGTTTGTCCACTTCCATATGGACCTAATACGCGATATGAATATAAATCTACATCTGGAGCAACGCCCTTCACTGCATAATCCACACTATTCTGTTTGTCTGCAGCAATTGTCCCAGCTACATGCGTACCATGGGATGTATAATATGCACTTCCATCATAAATCTCAGGATATCCCCCAGAATTTTGCCAATCCTTATACGTTGTCTCCATTGGATCAGCATCATTATTAACAAAGTCCCATCCTTTTATTGAGTTTGGATCTATTTTGCTTGGATCCTCACCTTGTTTTGCACGATATCCTTTATATGCATCTTTCAAATCCGGGTGGTTGTAATCAATACCGGTGTCCAGTACACCTACCTTAATTCCTTTACCTGTTATTTTTTCATCGTGCAGCTTGTCCACACCAATTTGTGGTACACTATCTGCCATTTTTGGTTCAACAGCAGTCTTAGCTGTGTCTTTCGGTAAATCAATTTTAACCTCATGATCTTCCCATACGCGCTTAACGATACCAGTACGAACTAAGTCTTCAATCATATTCGCTGGTAAAGAAATCGCTACACCATTAAAAGCATTCTTATATTCTCTTGTTATTTTTGCAGATTTTAAATTTGTCCCTTTCTCTTTATTCTTTTGAAGCTGTTCAAGCTCTGCTTTAAATCCTTTATGTGATGCCTCTACCTTTTGTTCCGCATTTGAAAGAGCTACCTTTTTCCCTTTAGCCGCTTGTTTTAATACCTCAATTTTGCTAGGTGCTTGCTTAAATTCTATAATCACATTCACATTATTAGGACTTGCTGTATTGATACCTGGCGAAATAACAAAACCTGGTTTAGTATCTAACGTTTTTAAGGCATTACGTTGTTCCTTTGTAAGGCCTTTTAAGATAGCATTTGCATCATCAATTCCAGTTAAAGTAGACGTATTTACCTCTTCCGCTAATACGTTATATGGAATTCCTTGAGACAATAACATTCCAACTGTTAACGTTCCAATAAGAATCTTTCCAAATTTCCCTCGTTTCATATTGCATCTCCCCATTATTAATATTATTTTTTGAAACAAATTGATTCTTACATTCCTACTTAGCATTGGAAACTCTATCAATCTTAATCTTTTGTATCATGAAAGATTTCCAACACTACTACCATCCCCATGCCTCATATAGCTACTCACTCACTTTACTCTTTCTATAGGAGCCCCCCATCATGTATTTTCAACAAAAGATTTTCATGAAATGAATTATTAATAGGATTAAAATGTAATTCTATTTTTATTGTTACACATTTTGATTATTCCGAAAATTAACCAAAAGGAGTATCTTTTCTCTAAGGATTCTATGCCTACATAGTACAAAAGAACTATCTTGTCCTTTATTCTTTGTGATACAGAATAAAGCAACACGATAGTTCTTTGATAGATTTCTTATTTAATCTAGCGGAACCAATTGATTTCGAACTGCATAAATCACTGCTTGCGATCGACTTTTCACATTTAGTTTTTTAAAAATTTTATTGATGTGAATTTTAACTGTTTTATCACTAATATATAGAACTTCAGCAATTTCTTTATTACTAAGCCCTTTTACTAATTCAAAAAGAATTTCCTTTTCACGTTCCGTCAGTTCATTTTCATTTGATTCTACTTTCATTTTTTGCTGATGATATGTAATCAATTTTTTAGTCATACGTGGATGAATAACTGAATCGCCTCGATATAACATTCGAATTGCTGCTACTACCTGCTCCGATGATGAATCCTTCAATAAATAACCATCAGCACCGGCCTGAAGTGCATCCATTAAATACTCATCATGCTCATACATTGTAAACACAAGTACTCGGCAATTCGGATATTTTTTTTTCACTAACTCTGTAGCTTCAATTCCATTTTTCCCTGGAAGATTAATATCCATCAAAATACAATCTGGTCCGCATTCTTCGAATTTCCCCAATACTTCATCCCCAGAGCTAGCTTCTCCAACCACTTTCATATCAGATTCATCCTCTAGTATGCTCCGAATTGCGTCCCGTAAAAAAGCATGATCATCTACTACTAATATTTTAATCATTTTACGCACCCCTTGTTTGTGAATCTGGAATTAACAGTGTAATTTCTGTCCCTTTTCCTACAGAACTATCAATCTGTAAAGTAGCCCCTAGTTGGTCAGCTTGTTCATTCATATGTAATATACCATAATGTGGCTCATTCTTCGTTTTAACCATAGACTCAAATAGTGAAAAGCCAACTCCATTATCCTTAACCCTTAAAAGCACGTGTTCACTTTGATAGCTGAGTAAAACATCAGTCTTTTCTGCTTGTGCATGTTTTACGATGTTTTGCAAACTCTCTTGTAATGTATCAAAAATAACTCTTTCTTTTGAAAAACTAAGCGCACGTGCATGACCTCTTTCATGATATGTAATATCTAGTTCATATTCTTGTTTTAAAGATTTTATTTTACTTGCTATCGCCTGCTTAAGCCCTAATTGTTGTGTCGGATATGGTTTTAAAGCATAAATAGAATAGCGAACTTCTCCTAGGCTCCCTCTTAAATCTTTTATACTTTTCTCTACTACTTGCTGCATATCTATTGGTTTATCACGGTATTTTTTCTGCGCGGATTCTAGCTGGAATATCACCCCAGCTAATGTTTGTGCAATACCATCGTGAATTTCTCGTGCGATTCTATTTCTTTCTTCTAAGATCATTCTTTTTTCCTGCTCAGAAATCAATATCCTTGTTTTAACAACGTTAGCTAATTGGTTAGAAAATGTAGCTAACGACTGTACATCTTCCGGAAAGAAACCCGCATTTCTACTTTTCCCTGCAACAAACATTCCGACTAATTCACCATTTACTATAAGAGGAAAATATACAAGTGAGCGTATAACACTATCAAATATTTCATCTCCAGGAGCTGTACCAATTTTCCAATCATTAAATACAAGATTTTTAGAAAGTTCCTCAAAAGCCCTGAACTTTTCTGAATCATCAGATATATCAGAGCGCACTTTCCCATCTTTTAATAGAATATTCCAGTTCCCATCATCTTTTGTCCATATTACATATGCTTGTATGCCAAAAAAACCTTTAAGTGCTTGTTTAATATGTTTCAAGTTTCCTCCGGTTAATCCTCGACTAATTTCGGTCGTAATAAGAAATAACTCATATAATCGTTCTTTCTCCATCCTTATCCGTACAGAAAAAGAACTAATAACGGAAGTTGCTACAAGTGGAAAAAAGAAAAACAGTACTGTAATCTCGTTTACCTCCACACTATATGTACCAATTAATACGTGCATCAGTGCCGCATAAGAGAAACCAAAAGTTTCGCAAAGAAATACCGTTACAGTTTTTTTATACCACTGATAGATTGAATATGGCTGCGGAAGGAGTATCATTAACAAATCGTAAAAACGATTGTTGAAAAAACCAAAAAACACGCAAAATAATAACAAAGATATTAAATTTCCATACAGAACTGATATATCTATCTCGTTAATTAATAAGGACATACATTTGTTTGAAAACCATTCGGCCAAGATCAAACTAAGTGCATGCTGAGTACTATTAAATAACATTCTTTGTATCGGTGAACGACGATGCAGGTGAATAATTAGCGTTATGAGTACAATAGCAACAATAGTTATATGAATTCCAAACTGCCAACTCATAGCATAAATGATCGGAAAGGTAAGCGAGCTAGTCCCTCTCCAAAATCTTACAGGAAAATACTCTGCAATCCCCATAAATAGTAACAACAATATTAGTATTGTTGGATGAGAAGGGATTTTAATTTCAAGTAAAGATATAGTTATAGTAACCAAACCAAGTAAAGAAATAAAATAAAGATAAGTACTAGCAATCTTTTCTCTCATAAAGATAGAATTTACCTCCTTCAAAACAACCCCTTCTTTCTTTATAAAACTTCATTTTCTCTATTATCCAATAAAAAACCGGCACTGGCAAAATGGAAGAACCTCCACTAGCCAATCACCGGCTGTGTACTGTACCTAAAAAGGCAAGACACAATACTAGTATTATAAATCGCTTTTCTTAAATTTCCTATTCATCGAATGATGTAATTATGCATACCGCTAGGTTTACCCCCTTATAGTACAAAAGATATATATTAATATCGCAAATATATACGTTCTTTCCATCCCCCCTACTTTTCTAAATAATCCAAGCATAATTTCCTCAAAAAAAACAAAAATTAACAGAAATAATTTCAATGTAAAGGAGATGGAAAGTATGGCCGAACAGAAGAGCTCACAACAAGATAATAACAAAAAGCATATGTTCCCATCACTTCCGGAGAACATTAATTACATTGAAAATAAACTTTCTCATTCTGATGATATAAAAAAATTAGATCTCCCTTTTCAAAATGGAAAAGGAACAATCTTATATATCGAATCTTTAGCCGACCCAAATTTAATTCATCAATTAGCTCTTGAGCCTTTATTAACTCGGTCAGATTTGTCTTTAGATAAAGCTTTTGCCACATTAAATATGAAAAAAGAAACAAATTTAAATTATGGTGTGCAGCTTTTATTACAAGGTAAATCTTTATATTTTCATGAACACGTCGACAGTTTTTGTATTTTCGAAACAGCTCTATCTTTAAAGAGAGATATAACAGAACCTGATAATGAAGGGATTGTCCGTGGACCGCATACTGGTTTAGTAGAAGATTTAGCAACCAATTTAGCTTCTATTCGTAAACTCATAAAAAGTCCACATGTCGTCGTTAAATATTTCACACTCGGTGAAGAAATGCATACGAAAGTGGCCATTGCTTATATGCAAAACATAGCTAATGACGATCTAGTTACAGAAGTAAAAAGAAGGTTAGAAACGATTAAGACAGATGCACTTATGCCTCCAGGATATATACAAGAATTTATAGAGGATACGTCTTTCTCACCCTTTCCGCAACAATTAAATACAGAGCGTCCAGATAGAGTCGCAGCAAATTTAATGGAAGGACGAGTTGCTATTTTATCTGATGGAGATCCAACTGCACTTATCGTTCCTGTTACGTTATTTGCTTTCTATCAATCACCAGATGATTATAATAACCGCTGGATTGTCGGTTCTTTCATCCGAATGATTCGCTTAGTCAGTTTCTTGATTGCCTTTCTCTTGCCCGCTATATATATCGCAACAGTTGCTTTTCATCCTGATGTGTTGCCGCTCGAACTTGTTTATACGATTAAAGCTTCATTAGAAAAAGTGCCACTTCCTCCTATTTTTGAAGCTCTCTTAATGGAATTAATCTTTGAATTATTACGGGAAGCTGGTATTCGCTTGCCAAGCCGAGTTGGACAAACAATCGGTATTGTAGGTGGTTTAGTAATTGGTGATGCAATTGTAAAAGCCGGTCTCGTTTCTTATACAATGATTATCGTTGTAGCTTTAACTGCAATCTCATCTTTTCTTGTTCCATCAAATGATATGAGTTCCGCAGTTCGGATTCTTCGTTTTCCGTTAATGCTCCTTGCTGCCATATTCGGTTATGTAGGAATATCATTCGGTCTCATTATAACTTTCGTTCATTTATGCCAGTTACATTCATTTCATACCCCATATCTTTCTCCTGTCGCTCCGATGCGGATAAAAGATATGAAAGACTCTTTTGTACGACTACCAATTTGGTCGTTTTGGGAACGACCACATGATTCAAAACCGAAAAAAATGCAACGACAACATGTAACGAGAGAGGATGAGAACGGTGACAAACACGCAAAGTAAAATTTCACTTGTTCAATTTACCTTTTTCGTTATTCAATGCCAAATCGGAGTTGGTATACTTTCTCTACCAAACCGTCTTCACCCAATAGCGAAAGGTGGCGGATGGATTTCTGCTCTCATCGCTGGTCTTGCAATTCAACTTATTATTTTACTTATGTGGCTTTTCTTAAAACGATTTCCTGATGCAGATATGTATGAAAGTATTTGTATACTATTTGGGAATAAGTTTGGAAAACTATTAGGTTTTGCTTATGTTTTTTATTTTACCCTTATCGGTATGACGGTTATGTTAAATGCTTGTAATGTCATTAAAGTTTGGATATTACAAGCAACTCCTTGGTATGCCACCCTCATGCTATTTACAATAGCTTGTTGTTACATAGCTTATAATACGTTCAAAGTCATCGTACGGTTTTACGTCATGGCTTCTATTCTCATTTTACCAATGACTCTTTTAATTGCCCTAGGGCTTACACGAGCTGATTTTTCTTACATTTTTCCAATTACAGAAGCCGGATGGTGGAATATTATTCAAGCATCAAAAGAAACCATTACAGCTATGTATGGTTTTGAGATTATTCTTATCGCTTTCCCAAAAGTAAACGGGAGTTCTGTGGCAAAACTGAAAGCAATTTCTATCGCTAATGGATTTGTAACTCTTTTTTATACTTTTACTGTTTGGATTTGCTTTATCGTATTTAGCCCAAAACAAGTTGAGCTTATTCCAGAGCCAGTTGCTTACTTATTACGCTCCTTACATATCGGGATTATAGACCGAACTGATTTACTATTCATACCAATATGGATGATAACAGTTGTCGCTTCTATTGCTAGTTATTATTATGCTGCTTCAATCGGAATTGGACATATATTCAACCTCGCTAATTATAAAAAAGCTGTTCCAATCGTTGGTATTATTGCCTTTAGCGTAGCCCTATTTATAGATACACCTGAAGAATTAAAAGTAATTGCAACTTTCACTGATAAGTTCACCTATATTTTCATCGTTGTCCTCCCTCTTTTATTTCTACTTTATTCAGTAATAAGAAAGAAGAAAGGAGAACAGTATGTTCAAAAAAAGAGTTAAATTACTTTTTATATTATGTACTAGTTCCCTCCTTTCTGGCTGTTGGGATCAAGAACCATTAAGAGAAGCAAGATTAGCTTATAGTATTGGATATGATATTACAGAAGAGAATAAACTTCAGCAAACACTTGAAATCGTAAAAAGTTCCAGTAGCGAGCAGTCTTCGTTTGCGAATGAAGTACATTCTGCAATCGGACTTAACATAAGGGATTCAAGCGATGCCCTAAAAAAAAATGTAACTGGAAACATTCGATATTTTAAATATGGCGTTCAATTATTAGGAACAAAAATTCAAAAAAAAGGTATACTTCCCTATTTAGATGTCAGCTTTCGGGACCCAACAAATCCAACTGCTTTAGTAAAACTTATTTCAGTAGATGGTGACACATCCGAGATACTCAAAAAAAAGAAAGTAGGGAATTTACTGATTGGAGATTTCCTAAAGAAGAAAGTGAGAAGCTTAGAAGATATGAGTGTGTTTCCAAAAGAAACTTTAGAAACAGCTGCTACAAAAATGTTAGATCCGGGTAAAGATTTCACCCTTCCTTCTATAAAAATAAAAGGAACAGAGGTTATTACAAATGGATTAGCTTTATTTAATAAAGACAAATTAACTGGACATCTCCCCCTGAAACAAGCTGTTTTATTCGTGTTATTAACCGGAAAAATGGGAACAAGTGCCCGTATAACCCAAAAACTTACTAGCGATGAATCAGAGAAGACATCTGATTATTTAACAATGGAAGTTAGTAATCGAAAGTTAAAACGAGACTTACAAATAACGACAGATAAAAAAGGAAATGTATATGCTCACATTAAGCTTCAACTAAAAGTTATAGCCCTTGAGGCTCCAAGAGATAATATTTACAAAATGGAAGAAAGGAAAAAATTAAACGAAAAATTATCTAAACAACTTACAAAAGAAGCAAAACAAATAACGAACAGGTTACAAAAAGCAAATTGTGATGCTTTCGGTATCGGCAGACACCTTATCGCATATCATCCTGAGTTATGGAAGAAAAAAAATTGGAATAAAGATTATGCAAAAGTAAAATTCAAACCTGAAGTAGAAGTAAACATTTTGTATAGTGGTGTCTTAAAATAAAAGGTTGTATGCCACGCGGGCATACAACCTTTTTATTTCGTATATCGATAGACAATTGATTCATATGGTCTTAAGTTCAGTTTTGTAATATCCTTGCTGAAATCTTTATAATTCGACAGTAGTATTTCTTGTTTCATTCCACCTAATGGAACATGAGCTGGTACAGCATACGTTATTTCTTCTCCGTAGAAGTTATTGATAACAAGTAGTACTTCATTCTCTACAGTACGTGTATATGCCCAAATCTTAGGATGATTTCCATCTAAAATAGCATATTCCCCTTCTGTAATTACATCATACGTTTTTCTAAGTTCTATTAACTTTTTATAATGATAAAATACAGACTCTTTATCTTCTAATGCCTTCTCTACGTTTATTTCTGTAAAGTTTTCAGCCACTGAAATCCAAGGTGTACTTGTTGTAAAACCACTGTTCACCTTTTCATTCCACTGCATCGGAGTACGAGAGTTGTCACGAGATTTTTGTTTTAAAATCCCTATAATCTCTTCTTTTGATAATCCTTCTTCTCGCTTTATATCGTATATATTTAACGATTCCACATCGCGATATTGCTCAATGGACTCGAATTTAGGATTCGTCATACCGATTTCTTCGCCTTGATAAATGTAAGGAGTTCCTTGCAACATATGCATAGCAGTCGCTAACATTTTCGCAGATTCATTTCGGTACTTTCTATCATCACCAAAGCGTGACACTATGCGAGGTTGGTCATGATTACACCAGAATAACGCATTCCATCCTCGACCCTTTTGCATTTCAATTTGCCAATTAGACATAATCTCTTTTAATTTAATGAAATCAAAATTAGCTTGCGTCCACTTATCTCCATTCGGATAATCTACTTTTAAATGATGGAAACTAAACGTCATACTTAATTCATTACGCTCAGGGTTTGAATATTTGATACAATTATCAATTGTCGTAGATGACATTTCTCCAACTGTAATTACATCTTTCCCTTCAAAAACATTTCGGTTCATCTCTTGTAAATATTCATGAACGCGCGGGCCATCTGTATAATATTTACGCCCATCACTTGTCGCCGTACTTCCGTCATCATTTAAGAACTGTTGATCTTTTGAAATTAAATTAATAACATCTAATCGGAATCCAGTTACCCCTTTATCAAGCCAAAAACGCATCATATCATATACTTCTTCACGAAGTTTTTCATTTTCCCAATTTAAATCAGCTTGTGTTTCATCAAATAAATGTAAATAATATTGCTCTGTCTTCTCATCATATTTCCAAGCAGACCCGCCAAACTTAGATTGCCAATTATTTTTTTCATCACGCCAAATATAGTAATTACGATATGGACTATTTTTATCTTCCTTCGCTTCTTTAAACCACTTATGCTCCGTCGAACTATGATTGACAACGATATCAAGCATAATTTCAATATTACGTGCCTTTGCTTCTTCTAAAAGCTCTTCAAACTCTTCCATCGTTCCGTAAGATGGATCAATGCTGTAGTAATCACTTACATCGTATCCATTATCATTTTGTGGTGATTGGTATATCGGTGTTAACCAAATATAATCTACTCCGAGTTCTTTTAAGTAATCTAGTTTCTCTGTAACCCCTTTTATATCACCGGTTTCTTTATTGTAATAGCTATTAAAGCTCTTCGGATAAATTTGATAAACTACACTTTTATGCCAATCCTTCATGTTTAACTTCCTCCTACTTCTGTTTTACTCGTTTTGCAAATAACCATGTTAACGTAAATGGGATTACAACTGCGATAATCATTCCTACAATAAATATTGGAATCGATTTCGGAATGATAGAAATAAATGCTGGTAATCCACCAATTCCGATAGCAGGTGCTAATACACCATTTAACGTAATGAATATCGCTGCCACAGCCGATCCTATAATCGCTGCATAGAACGGGAATTTATTTCGTAAGTTTACACCAAACATAGCTGGCTCTGTAATACCGAAATATGCTGAAATTGCTGATGTCGATGCCATACTTTTATCATTTTGATTTTTAGAAATCCAGAACATCGCAAGTGCCGCACTACCTTGCGCAATGTTAGAAAGAGCAATCATTGGCCAAATGAATGTACCACCGTGCTGTGCAATTAATTGTAAGTCAATTGCAATAAACATATGATGCATACCTGTAATTACGAGCGGTGCATATAATGCTCCAAACAATACCGCTCCAACTACTGGTACTGTTTCATATATACCTACTAATCCAACTGTTAATAAATCTCCAATATGACGTGTAACCGGACCAATAATCCCTAATGCTAACACACCTGTTACGACAATCGTTGTAATTGGTACAACTAATAATTGAATTGCATTTGGCACATGTTTCTTTAAGAAAATTTCCACTTTACTTAATACAAATGCTGCTACTAAAACCGGTAAGATTTGACCTTGATACCCTACCTTTTCAATTTGAAATAATCCTAAAATATCGAAGTACTCAATCTTTTGTCCCTCTAAACCAGTCGCGGCTTTTCCATAATCCCACGCGTTTAATAAGGCCGGATGAACAAGCATTAATCCCATAACGATCCCTAATATCGGACTACCACCAAAACGCTTCGTTGCTGACCAACCGACAAGTGCTGGTAAGAATACGAATGCTGTATTCGCCATCATATTAATTAAATCCCAAAGCCCACCTAAGTTTGGATACACATCTAATAAATTTTTACCTTCAAAAAATAAGTCCTTTGCCCCTAATAGATTATTAATCCCCATTAGTAAACCAGCTGTTACGATCGCTGGTAATATCGGCATAAATACATCTGAAAATACTTTTACAAACTTTTGAGCTGGATTTAACTTTTGGTTTCCAGAGTCTTTCACGTCAGCTACTGTCGCTTCCTTCATACCTGCAAGCGTTATCAATTCAGCGTATACACGATCTACGTCCCCAGGGCCAATTACAACTTGAAATATCCCAGCGTTATGAAACGCTCCTTTCACTAATGAAACAGACTGTAATTTATCATTATCTATTTTACTTTCATCTTTTAAAGCGATACGGAGCCTCGTTACACAGTGCGCAGCTTGTTCAATATTGTCTTTCCCACCAATATACTGCAACACTTCCTCTGCTGTTTTACGATAGTCTTTCCCCATATTCCCGTCCCTCTTTTCTTTATTTGATACCGTTTACAATTACATATTAACTCGTATATATAAGTTAGTCAACACTCGTATATACGAGTTTGTGATTTTTTTATAAAAAAAGAGATGAAACGTTATTTCGTTCCATCTCCTTATTTTCTCCGCGCCACATCCGAAAAATGAAAAATATCTAAGCGGTGGCGTGATTCTGTATATTCGAACTGACTTCCATCATAGAAATGCGTAAAGTTTTTCACAACAACAACATAGTCTGTTCCATTTAAATCTAAATACTTTCTATCGTCCTCTGTACATGGCTGCACTTCAATTACCCTTTGTGAGTAACTAATATGAAGCCCTAGTTCTTTCTCAATGTATTTATAAATGGACTCCGCTGCAATTTCACTCGTTAATCCAGGAATATATTCCGATACAAAATGATTGATATCCAAAATTACTTTTTCTCCATCAATATTTCGTACGCGCTTAATATGATCTATTTCTGTTTTCTCTTTCACATTTAATAGCTTTGCAACCTCTTTTGTCGCTTTTACTTTCTCTATTTCCACGACTTTTGTAATACAATGGCGTCCTAAACGTTCATTTTCTTCTTGGAAACTTACAATACCACCAAAGTTGAATTCAATGTTTTTTCGCTTTAAAACAAAAACACCTTTTCCATGTATTTTTTGAACATATCCACGCTCTTGCAATAAATCTACTGCTTTTCTGACCGTACCTCGACTTGCTTCATATTGCTTCATTAATTCTGTTTCTGATGGGATTTTGCACCCCTCTTTTAATTGTTTATTATCAATAGACTTACTGATTTCTGTATAAATTTGTTCATACTTACTCATCATCTACAATAGCCCCTTGTCACCTTCTAATTCTATATGTATTATACCATGCTACACTCTTCTGCCAATCTCTCACTTATTTTCCAGTATAGGAAAAATACAGGTAAATATTTAATCTCTAAAACGTATTTTTATAAAAATTTTTATATTTTTCTTTTCATTCAAAAAAACATGTAGTATACTAACTTCAAAATCAGAGGAGAAAGGGAGCAAAGAACTATGCTTACTTATACAACTGTAGTTACATTTGCACAAAAACATCATCATCATACGTAACCCTTGAAACCTAGCGGAAAAATTACGCGTAGGTACAAGGGTTATTCCCGTTGTACCTACGTGAGGCAAAGAGCCATGTAGGTATTTTTTATCTACATGGCTCTTTTTTTATTGCCAAAAAGCTAGTAAAAAATGATGTTTAAGCAAAACTTACTACAAAGGAGTTAACAAAAATGGAAACGAAAAAATGGGGATTATGGATTTTAACAGCTTTTGTGATCGGAAATATGGTTGGCGGTGGCGTATTTATGCTCCCATCAAATTTAGCACAAGTATCAGGTCCAATGGGTTCTACACTCGCATGGAGTATTACAGGTCTTGGCGTATTTATGATTGCACTCGTATTTGGAAATTTAGCAATTCGGAAACCAGAATTAAAAGCAGGACCACAAAGTTACGCTCAAGCGATGTTTCCTTCAAAAAAAGCAGGGAAAGTTGCAGGATATAGTATGGCATGGGGATATTGGGCTGCGAACTGGGCTGCAACGGCATCTGTTATTATTTCCTTTGCTGGATATTTATCAACATTCTTTCCAGTTTTACAAAGTAAGCAAATTCTCTTTTCACTCAACGGATTTTCACTAGAACTCGGAAAAGGACTAACTTTCCTCGTATGTAGCCTTATGCTATGGGGAATTCAATATATTCTTTCTCAAAATATTGATCGAGCTGGAAATATGAATCTTCTTGCTACCATTGCAAAAATTATCGGATTTACAATGTTTATTGTAATCACATTATTCATTTTCAATGCCTCTAATTTTGGAGACGGTCAAACATTTATGAATGAGGCAGGACAATCAATTTCGTTAGGTGGACAAATCAATTCAGCTGCTATCGCAACACTTTGGGCATTTATCGGTATTGAATCTGCTGTAATGCTTTCTAACCGTGCTAAATCTCAGCGCGATGTAAAAAAAGCTACCATTTTTGGATTAATTATCGCTCTTCTTATTTACATGTCAATTACTTTACTTACAATGGGAGCTCTTCCACAAGATGCTTTAAAAGAGTCTCAAAAACCATTAGTAGACGCATTAAATTTAGCAATTGGCAATAAAGGTGCCTATATCATGGCTTTACTTGCACTTGTATCTTTATTTGGATCTACCGTTGGCTGGATCGTTGTTAGTTCAGAAGTACCTTACCAGGCAGCCAAGAATGGACTTTTCCCTAAGTTTTTCGCGAAAACAAATAAAAAAGGTAGTCCTTCAAAATCATTATTTATTACAAATGTGATGACGCAAATTTTCTTATTCTCAACGATTTCTGGCACTGTGTCAGAAGCCTATAATTTCGCTATCGTTGTAGCAACATTAGCTTATTTAATCCCATATCTTGTTTCCACGCTGTACCAATTCAAATTGGTTATTACAGGAGAAACGTATGATATAATGCCTGGCTCTCGAATAAAGGATGGAATCATTACTACACTAGCATTTGTCTACTCTATTTGGGTTATCAAAACAGGAACTGCTGATTTAAAAACGTTCTTCTTAGGAATCGGATTGTTTGTATTAGGTCTTATTCTTTATCCAGTATTAATGAAAGACTCAAAAAAAATGAATTAAAAAAAGAGAAGCTACTGGCTTCTCTTTTTTATTAAAAATCTGTAATTAACTTTTCTTTTAACTCTCCTATAGATAAAGGTCTCGCATAATAAAATCCTTGTACGTAATCACAGCCCATAGATTGTAATAAACTTTCTTGCTCTACTGTTTCTACCCCTTCAGCAACTACTGCTAAATTTAAGCTATGGGCAATTTCAATAACAGATTTTACAATCGTTCGCTCTGGCTGTGCGTGATCATAATGAAATTCACGAATAAAGTTACGATCAATTTTCACTATATCCAGTGGCAGTTGCTTTAAATAGTATAAGGAAGAATAACCCGTTCCAAAGTCATCTAAAGCAATTAAAATACCCATATTTCTTAATTCTTGTAATGTAGCAATAATATAATCAAAATGGCGAACAGCGATACTTTCCGTTACTTCCAAAATTAAACGATTCGGTGGAAAGCCAGTTCTCCTTAAAATGCTACGTACAGATAAAATAAAACGCTTTTGCATTAATTGTTGTATGGATAAATTAACAGATAACCTTAGTCCTTCTTCGTAATCTGGCAATGTTTTAAACAAGCGACATGACTTTTCTAATACCCAGTCTCCTAATTTTATAATAAGTCCAGATTCTTCAGCTACTGGAATAAATTCGCCTGGCGAAATAGGCCCTTCTTCTGTCGAACAACGTGCTAAAGCTTCAATACCAGTATATTTCTTCGTTTTCAAATCAATAATAGGCTGCAGTACCACATCTAATTCTTCATCACGAATTGCCTTTTGCAAAGCGAATTCAATTTTCATTCTACGATTTATTTTCGCACGTAACTCATCTGTAAAGAAACACGCGGCATTTCTACCTTGTTCTTTCGCACTGTACATGGCTAAATCCGAATTTTTCAATAGTGTTTCTACATCTTGTCCGTCTTGCGGATATGAGCACAGTCCTAGACTAGCTGAAATGTATACTTCATGACCTTCAAGCATGAATGGTGCCTGAAAGCATGACAACACAGATGTCGCTAACTGCCTCATCTCATCTTGTGTATGATTTTTTGTTAACAGCACAAATTCGTCGCCACCCAGCCTAGCCAGAACATCTTTCTCTCCTAGCACATAATGCAACCGTGAAGCAACTTCGCTTAAAAGTAGATCTCCTATCATATGACCTAGCGTATCGTTTACTAATTTAAAACGATCCAAATCAAAGTAAATCATACCAAATTCTTTTTTGTCTGCAATCATCTCGTTTACAGTCGTTATTAACTGCAATCGGTTCGGTAAACTCGTTAAAGCATCATGATACGCAAGCTCCCTATAACGACTTTCGCTTACCCGCAACCTCCGTTCTGCTTCTTTCCTACTACTAATATCATTTCGGATCGCAATAAATTGATATGGCTCTCCTTTTTCATTTAAAAATGGAACAATTGTTGTTTTAACCCAATAATATGTACCATCTTTTGCTTGATTTCGAATCTCACCTCTCCATACTTTTCCGCTCAAAATGCGCTTCCATAGAATTTGAAAAAATGTTTTCGGGTGATATCCTGAATTTAAAATACGGTGATCTTTCCCTATTAACTCTTCTCGTGTATATTTGGAGATTTCACAAAACTTATCATTTACATATGTAATAAGACCCTTTCGGTCTGTAATCGCAACAATTGAAGACTCATCTAATGCTAACTTTAAATCTCGCAATGAAGAGTCATATAATGCATGACCTCTTTGTTCTAGCATGCGCATCTCTCCTTGCTTCCTATCTGACTAAAACACAACTTGTTTCTCTTCATAGAAATAGAGATATTTCATTTCTTAATAATAGCTATTTGCATTCATCATATTTTGAAATATGCCGATTAAAATAACATAATATTATTTGTAATAAAAAGCAATATAATACCGTTTCAATTATAAATAGTAGTTTCTTATCGCTATATTGATCTTACTTTATTATACCTTATTCATTCTCTTACATTCCTTTATAACTAGCTCTATACAACCACTGTTTCCTATTAATCCCGCTCACATCTAACCCTCTTTACTTTACTAGCGAAATAGAAGTTCGAGCACACTATACAACTATTCACGGATAATAATATAAAAATTAAAATTAGTATATACGTTTCCGAATTACAATAATAAAATATTAACATATTTACACCTTTATTTTGGAAATATTTTATAAATAATTACTTTATTAAACTAAAAAAAGAGGAAAGCCTCTTTTTTAGTTTAATACGGATATGATATTTGCTGATAACCCGGATATGGCGTTGGGTATGGTGCCGGATATGTTACTGGGTACGGTGCTGGATAGTAGCCTCCACTTGCTGCACCCGTTAATGCGCCAGCCGTAAGCCCACCTAACACACCTCCAGCAAAACTTCCAGGAAAGAATCCACCGCCCCATGAGCCGCCACCCCAGCCCCATCCGCCTCCGTGATGGTGGTGATGATCATAGTGATTATGCCCTCCATGGTGGTGATGTCCACCGTTATGGTTGTGCCCCCCATGAGGATGATGATTACGATAATACAATCCGTTATTTTCTATATAATTCATATTTTCCCTCTCCTTTTCCATCTTCTCATCTTAATAGGTATTGTATGAATAATACGGATCTTGTTGGTAACCTGTATAATAAGAATAATCCGAGTAATACGGATAACCATATCCGCCATAACCAAACCCAGGGCTGAGTAATGCACCTGCTACAAAACCTGGGAAGAAACCTCCACCAAAAAATGGTGTATGTCCAAAACCACCATGAAAACCTCCGTGACCGAAACCACCAATTGGACGACCATACATTTTATCCATCCTCCTTTTCTCTTTAAAAACGTAACAATACACTGTATGTAGGACAAATGCGGAAAGTATGGGGATATACCTACATTTTGTAAAAAATAGAAAACACTTTATAATAAAAATGTCACAGTACATCTGCTATTTAGGAAGTCTATATTGAAGAAAGATTAGAGGAATTATATAGAAATGAAGAAACCTATCGTCCAATTACTATTAATATTTACAATTGTATCTATCGTTCTTTTCCTATTAAATACATCGTATATTTCGTTATATACATTTGTCGGCGTTCTCTGGTCCATCACAATTGTAGGAATTTCATTTGTTATTTTTATCGAAAATAGGTCTCCTCAAAGTACCTTAGCGTGGTTTTTAGTATTAGCACTTCTTCCCGTTATAGGTGTGCTTTTATACTCTATTTTCGGGCGTAGCCGTTGGAGAAGAAAAAAGCATCTTCATCGTTCAGAAGAACAAAGAAAATTATTCCGTGAAATATTAGAAGGAAGGCGACTAGAGTTATCACTCAAGGTCCCATTAAGTGAACGCTCTGCCCATTTAACAGAAGTCGTACAAAAATTTGGAGGCGGGCCTGCTGCAGATAGAACAACTACAAAGCTTTTAACAAACGGAGATCAAACATTCTCAGAAATTTTACAAGCTATCGAGCAAGCAAAACATCACATACATATTCAATACTATATTTATAAATCTGATGCGATTGGTACAAAAGTTCGGGATGTGTTAATAAAAAAAGCAAAAGCTGGTGTTATTGTCCGCTTCCTTTATGATGGATTAGGAAGTAATACGCTAAGAAGACGCTTTTTAAAACCTATGAAAGAAGCTGGGATTGAAATTGTTGAATTTGACCCTATTTTTTCAGCTTGGTTACTTGAAACAGTTAATTATCGGAACCACCGTAAAATCGTCATTGTAGATGGAGAAATTGGTTTTACTGGGGGACTCAACGTCGGTGATGAATATCTTGGCCGTTCAAAAAAATTTCCCGTTTGGCGTGATAGTCATTTAAAAATAGAAGGAAAAGCGTTATATAAATTACAAGCAATCTTTCTAGAAGATTGGCTCTATGCCTCTAGCGGGTTGAATACTTATTCTTGGGATCAATTTATGAATAGACAATACTTCCCAGGTAAAGAAATTTCAAGTGCAGAAGGTGCTGTTCAAATTGTAGCAAGTGGACCAAGCTCAGATGATAAAAGTATTCGTAATACCTTACTAGCTGTTATGGCATCTGCCAAAAAATCTATTTGGATCGCTACACCATACTTTATTCCAGATCAAGAAACTTTAACATTATTACGTTTAAGTGCAATATCTGGCATAGATGTACGCATTTTATATCCTGGTAAGAGTGACAGTATTATTAGCGATCAAGCATCTCAATCCTATTTCACTCCACTTTTAAAAGCTGGTGCTTCTATTTACAGTTATAAAGATGGATTTATGCACGCAAAAATTGTACTCGTTGACGATAAAATTGCAACCATTGGAACAGCAAATATGGATGTACGAAGCTTTGAATTGAATTACGAAATTATTAGTGTATTGTATGAATCTGAAACAGTTCATGATATTAAACATGATTTTGAAGAAGACTTTAAGCATTCCACTGAAATTAAATGGAACTCTTTCCAAAAAAGAAGTATAAAAAAACGAATATTGGAGTCTTTTATGCGACTCATTTCTCCTTTACTATAAGCAATCAATGTACTATTGATTGCTTTTTCTTTTATATTTGTCCTCTCTCCTTTTCTTTGCATACCATATTAAAACAAGTTATCATAAGGTATATTACTTTATGAAAATAATGTTAGGTGGGAAATACATGTTAGAACAATTTCATATACATGCTGATTTAAAACAGCAGCTTTCTACAATTCACGAAAAGAATAAGCAAGAAGCTGGTGAAAATGCACATTTAATTGGAAAGAAAATATATAAAGCATCTGATAACAGCATTATTGAAGATGCCATTACAGCACTTCTTCTTGGCAAAAATATTCTATTAAAAGGACCGACTGGTAGTGGTAAAACGGTACTAGCGGAAACTCTTTCTTCTTTATTCCAAAAGCCAATGCATAGCATTAACTGTTCTGTTGACCTAGATGTAGAAGGTATTTTAGGATACAACACACTACAAACGAAAGAAGGCGCATCTGAAGTTACATTCGTTAACGGTCCTCTTATGAAAGCTATGAAGAACGGCCATTTCCTATATATTGATGAAATCAATATGGCAAAACCTGAAACGTTACCACTTCTTCACGGCGCATTAGATTACCGTAAAATGATTACAAACCCGTTTACACAAGAAGTTGTATACGGTGATGATGAATATCGTGTAATCGCTGCAATTAATGAAGGCTACGTTGGTACAAGTGAACTAAACGAAGCGTTAAAAAACCGTTTTGTTATTATTGAAGTTCCGTACATTCAAGGTGATACATTAAAAGAACTATTATTAGCTGAATCAAAATTAAAAGATACTGCGACAATTGAAAAGTTCGTTGCATTTGCAAGCGACCTTATGCCTTTAGCTCGTGATGGACGTGTAAGTGAAGAGGCAGCAAGTATTCGTGGTATTATCGACGCATGTGATTTAGGCGTATATATTCCTGTTATGCGCGCAATTGAACGTAGCATTATCGCAAAATTAAACGATGAAACAGAACAAATGACTGTCCGTGAATTAGCAGAAAGTTATTTCTTTGAGGGATAATTCATGAGACAAATTTTTAGTGACAAAAAAATTGATGCGTCGCTGTTTCTACAAATGGAAAACTTAATGTATGCTCTTCTAAAAGAAGACGATGCCTACCTTGAGTATGGCTTTAAAGCATACTACGACGAAATTGAAAAAAAGGTTGTCATTAGTCACTTTTGGGATGATCGAAAAGAAGAGGATACAGTAATCGGATTAAAAAGCGAAGTGTTTTTAAAAGCACTTGGTAATAAACATTACTCGGACATGACTTTAATTCGTTCTTATGCGATTGAATTACAAGAATCACCCTTAAAAAAGTTTTTAACACAATTATTTGTTCTATTAGAAGATTTACGTGTTGAGGAAATCGTAAAAAACTTACGCCCTGGCACAAAGCATGTTTTTAAAAGAAGAAAAGAAATGTATCGCAATTACTTCGGCTCACAAAATGAAATCAATCGCGTTCGTAACTATCACGGTGACCGTCTATTTTGTCTCTGCTATCTTTCATTAACGAGCGATAAATATGAAATGTTTAATAATGAATATTTCGAGCAAATTGAAGCAATTTTGCATGAAACATTCCAAGCTCGTAATACGGAAGATATTATGTATATCGTTGAAAAAATTCGCTATCGTTTAGAAGGACTTCTTGAAAGTGATATGCTTAATAATTATTTCGGACATGCTCCGCTTTATTTATCTGTCATTGCAGACGAAAAGAATTGTCGCGTCGAAGATTTAGCAAATGATGATACGCAACTCATAGATGACGATGAAAATAAAAACAAAATGGATGAAAGTTTCTCCACATGGCATCGTGAAAATAAAAATAACGAAAACGAGAACTTTTTACGCTTTGAATTAGAAAGCGGAACAAAAACAAACATGATGGGCGATACTGCTCGTGAATCAGAAGATGGCGACCAAGCACTTGGTTCTGTACAAGGTACTTCTCAAAAGAGTACACAATCCAACTTTGATGGCGCTGATACAGAGGAAGCAAGAGCTTCACACGCTTCTAGTCAAAACGACGGTGCATACGGTAAGTATAATGTAGGTGCTTCTCATACATTTAAAGAAGCTCGCAAAGCAAATACCGATGAGAAAAAGGATTACCAAGCTATCAAATCAGTCGTTAATAAAGATGTAAAAGAATTAAAGAAAATTATCGAAAAAACGATTGAAAATAAAACGAATGCAAATAGTGATAAATATTACGGAAGACTTCGTAAGAAATTCCTTCGTATTTATACAGAAAAGCAGCCACGCATGTTTTATAAAAAAGGGCAAGAATCACAAGAACTCGACGTTGCATTCCAATTGTTAGTGGACTGCTCTGGTTCTATGTATAACAAAATGGAAGAAACGAAAAAGAGTGTGGTCCTATTCCATGAAGCATTGAAATCTTTAAAAATCCCGCACGCTATTAGCGGATTTTGGGAAGATGCATCTAGTGCTAAACCTGAAGATAAGCCGAACGTTATCCATGAAGTTGTGACATATAAAAACTCAACGTTACCAAACGTTGGTCCCGAAATTATGCAGCTTCGCGAAGAAGAAGATAATCGCGACGGATATATTATTCGTATCGTTTCTGAAAAGCTTGCAAAAAGACCAGAAAAGCATAAATTCTTACTTGTCTTTACAGACGGTGAGCCTTCTGCGCTGGACTATCAACAAGACGGTATTTTAGATACGCATGAAGCTGTCAAACTTGCTCGTAAAAGTGGTATGGAAGTAATCGGAATCTTCATCGAAGAAGGCGAAGCGAAAGAAGCAACTTATCAATTAATGAAAAACATTTATAACCATCACTTCTTAGTTGCAAATCACGCTGAAGATTTACGTCTGAAGATTAAACCACTATTGAAAAAGTTATTACTAAAGACGATTGAATAGAAAAACAGGAGCCTTATCGCTCCTGTTTTTTCTTTCATTCACTTTGTTTCTGGTTGAAACTTGTATGGAATGGCAACTTCTAGTAATGACTCAAATCCTCCATCGTAGAATGGGAATCGTTCATTTGCGATTGTTCGATCCACCCACTCTATTGCGGAAATTTCATCCTCATCTTCTGCAATAAGTTCACCTGTTACTACATTTGCTCGGAATGTAAAAAGTAGCGCATGATTCCCTGATTCTTCAAAGAATTTTTCATTGATCGCAACAAGTCCACCTGCCACAGCAGTTAAACCTGTCTCTTCTTTTACTTCTCTTACTAGAGCTTCCTCTAACGTTTCACCCTTTTCAACAGCCCCTCCTGGCAATGACCAAACGTTTTGTTCTATATTATGTACCATTAATATTTTATCTGTTTCTTCATCATGTATTAGTGCATATACGACGTCAACTCTTTGCATGTTGCTTTTCTCCTTCAATTAACTCATCCATTATAAATAAGGAATGTAGCTGTAAGCCATCTTCTAATAGGTTTTCTCTTCCCTCTTTCGTTCGTTCAATCACACCTAAAACATGATGTACTTTCGCACCTAGTTCTCTTAAATCTTTCGTACTTAATAATATTTGACCACCTGTCGTGATAACATCTTCAATAATACAAACATTCTTCCCAGTAATATCAACACCCTCTGCCAACTTACATGTGCCATACTTCTTCGCTTCTTTCCTTACAAATACAGCTGGTAGACCTGTTTGTAAAGATAATGCTGTTGCTACTGGAATTCCGCCCATCTCTAAACCTGCGAGTACTTCTGTCTCAGGAGGAATGAGCTCTTTCAATTGTTTAGCAATTGCTAATAACAGTACTGGATTAGATTCAAATAAGTACTTATCAAAGTATTGATTTGATACTTGTCCTGATCGAAGCTTACATGTTCCCGCTAAACGTGACGTATTATAAATTTCCTTTGCTAACTCCCATTTCTCCATTGTATCTCTCCCCTTTATGCACAAATTAACCCATTCTATCACATTTGTAATTATTTGTATATTCCCGAATTACAAATAAAAGGGTCGATTCATAAGAATCGACCCTTCCTATTAATTCATCACTAACTCAGCTGTGAACTTTTTTTTTAACTTAGCCAACATGTCCGTTGTCATTTTGTCTAAATCGTATTCTGCTTTAAAGCCCCACTCTTTCATTGCTGCTGTTGCATCAATAGAGTTTGGCCAGCTATCAGCAATTGTTTGACGAGCAGGATCTACAGCGTAATCCATTGTAAACGTCGGAATGTGTTTACGAATTGATGCTGCGATTTGCTCTGGCTCAAAGCTCATTGCTGTAATATTGAACGCGTTTCTATGCACAAGTTTACTTGGATCAGCTTCCATTAATGAAATGATCGCTTGTAAAGCATCTGGCATATACATCATATCCATGTATGTTCCTTCTGCAATGTATGAGGTGTATGCGCCTTTTTTAATCGCCTCATAATAAATTTCAACTGCATAGTCAGTTGTTCCGCCTCCTGGAGGAGCTACGTAAGAAATTAAACCTGGGAAACGTACACCGCGCGTATCAACGCCAAACTTTTGATGATAATAATCACATAGTAATTCTCCTGCTACTTTGTTTACCCCATACATCGTAGTAGGACGCTGAATTGTATCTTGTGGCGTATTATCTTTCGGCGTTGATGGACCGAATGCACCGATAGAACTTGGCGTGAAAAACTTACAGTTTAATTCACGAGCTGCTTCTAATGCATTTACAAGTCCGCCCATATTTAAATTCCAAGCAAATAACGGATTTTTTTCTGCTGTTGCTGAAAGTAAAGCTGCTAAATGAATAATTGTATCTACTTCATTACGCTTTGCGATATCATGTAGTTTTTGTCCATCTGTTACATCTAACGTTTCAAATGGACCAGACGTTACTACTTCACTATCTGTTTCACGAATATCTGTTGCAATAACATTTGATGCGCCGTATACATCACGAAGTTTCATTACTAGTTCAGAACCAATCTGCCCTAAAGAACCGGTTACTAGAATTTTTTTCATTTTCCCCACTCCTCATTTGCAAGCTATTCAAAAGATGTCGTTACTTAAATGATGCCCATTTCTTTCCCTACTTTTTCATACTTACGAATTGCTTCATCTAACATTTCTTTCGTATGAGCTGCTGTAGGCATATTACGAACGCGTCCTGTTCCTTTAGCTACAGTTGGGAACACGATAGATTTTGCATATACGCCTTCTTCATTTAGACGTTTACTAAATTCTTGTGTTAGTACTTCGTCCCCAATAATACAAGGGGTAATTGGCGTTTCACTTTCTCCGATGTTAAAGCCAAGTTCTTTTAACCCTTGTTTTAAATAGCGACCATTTTCCCATAGACGATCGTGCAACTCTGTGCTTTCCATTAAGATTTCAATTGATCTCATGCAAGCTGCTGCATCCGCTGGTGTTAATGCTGTAGAGAATAAGAATGGACGTGAACGAACTTTTAACCAGTCAATTAAGTTTTGTTTCCCTGCTACATATCCACCAATTACCCCAATTGCTTTTGATAATGTACCAATTTGGAAATCAACTTTATCAGACAGACCGAAGTGCTTTACAGTTCCTGCACCTTTTCCAAGTACACCTGAACCGTGTGCATCATCTACGTATGTCATTAAATCTAATTCTTCTGCAATCTCAACAATTTCTGGTAGTTTTGCAACATCTCCATCCATTGAAAAGACACCGTCTGTAATTACCATTAATTTATTGTAAAGACCTGATTCTTTCGCCGCGATTGCTTTTTGGCGTAAATCTTCCATATCAGAATGTTTATAAACGATAATTTTCGCTCTTGATAGACGACTACCATCGATAATAGAAGCATGGTTTAATTCGTCTGAAAGAATCGCATCATTTTTATCCATAACGGCTGAAATCGCTGCCATATTACAGTTAAATCCTGATTGGTAAGCAATTGCTGCTTCTGTATGTTTAAACTTTGCAATTGTTTCTTCTAATTTAATATGCAAATCTAAAGTACCGTTAATTGTACGAACAGCTCCTGCTCCAACGCCGTACTTATGAATAGCACCAATTGCTGCTTCTTGCAAACGGCTATCTGTTGCTAATCCAAGATAGTTGTTTGAAGATAAGTTAATATATTCTTTTCCGCCAATTGTAATGATCGGTCCATTTGAACTCTCAAGCGGATCAATTACGTTATAAAGCCCCTTTGATTTTAAATCCTCTAAATTTTCTTCTAAAAATTTTGCAAGTGTTTTACTAGACATCGTGAAGCCTCCCATCGTTCATGTAAGCGAATTATTGTCTTAATAGTTCTAATAATCCCTCTACTAGCTTAACACGTTTTCAGAATTTATTATAGAAAAATAGTTTAAAGTAACCGCTTACAATTCTAGATTATATATGATTCATTACAAGAAATCTATCATTTACTTTTCATATTTGGTAGAATAAAAAAAATATTTAAGGGGGCTTCAATCATGGCATTTACTGAATCTGATGCATATAATAACGAAGCATTTTTTAAACAATATATGAAACGAAGATACCGAGAAAATAGCCCAAATGAATCACTTGAAAAACCAGCCTTCTTTCAACTCATTGGTGATGTGAAAGGAAAGGAAATCCTTGATTTAGGCTGCGGTGACGCAAAATTTGGCAAGGAATTATTAGAAAAAGACTGCCGCTCTTACACCGGTATTGAAGGCTCCGAACTTATGTATGAAAAAGCTAAAAAACAACTAGAAAATAAAAATGGGATCGTCCATTTTTTAAACCTCAAAGACTACACATACCCTCCTGCTACTTTTGATTTAGTAACATCTAGACTCGCCTTACATTATATTGAACATCTTCCTATCATTTTTCAAAATGTGTACGAAACTTTAAAAACAAATGGAACCTTTACTTTTAGCGTTCAACACCCTGTTATTACCTCTTCATTTGAAAGCTTGCAAACGAGCGGAAAAAGAACGAGTTGGCTCATCGATGATTATTTTAAAATGGGAAAACGCGTTGAACCTTGGATTGATCAAGAAGTTATTAAATATCATCGTACAACGGAAGAATATTTTACATTATTACAACAAGCTGGATTTACGATTACAAATATAAAAGAAGCTACACCAAATCAAACTTATTTTCAGAGCGAAGAAGAATATGAACGACGTTTACGTATTCCCCTCTTCCTACTATTCTCTTGCGAAAAATAAAAAAGACGATGATGATTCATCGTCTTTTTTATTATCTCATTGCCTGAGTAACCTCTTTACGTACACGTCTTCCTTTTCCGTGCGGAATACAAAGTGGCGTCCCAAATAACGGATCCGTACTAATTTGACATTCCATTCGGAATACATCACGTACTAGCTTCTCATCCACTACTTCTTCTGGCTTACCTTGTGCATATATTTGTTTATCTTGAATGGCTACAATATTGTCTGCATAACGGCATGCTAAATTTAAATCGTGTAATACCATAACAATTGTTCTTTGTTCTGTTTCATTCAATTCGAATAATAAATCTAGCACTTCAATTTGGTGAGTCATATCTAAATATGTAGTAGGCTCATCCAGTAAAATAATATCTGTATCTTGTGCAAGCGTCATTGCAATCCAAGCACGTTGACGTTGTCCACCTGAAAGAGCATGCACATCACGCTCAGCAAATTCTGTCATACCTGTTGCCGCAAGGGCTTTTTGTACCATTTCCTCATCTTTTTCTGACCATTGCTTCAGCCATGTTTGATATGGATAGCGTCCTTGTTTTACAAGTTGCAATACTGTAAGCCCTTCTGGTGCTTGTGGTCCTTGCGGTAAAATTGCCATTTGACGAGCGATTTGCTTCGTTTGCATACTTTGAATGGCTTGATTATCTAACAAAATGTCACCAGTTGTTGGTTTTAATAATCTAGCTAGTGAACGTAATAAAGTTGATTTCCCACAACCGTTAGAACCGATAAAGATTGTAATTTCGCCTTTTGGAATTTCTAAATTCAACTCATCAATAATAATTGTTTCACCATAAGACAACGTCAAACGTTTCGTCTCCAATGCTTTTTGCATATTCATCTCCCTTTATGAATTCCGACTTTTATAAAGTAAATAAATAAAATAAGGTGCACCAATTGCTGATGTAAATACTCCTGCTGGAATTTCAAGTGGCGTGAAAACTGTACGCCCAATTAAATCTGCAGCAAGTACTAAAATTGCACCAACGATTGCCGCCACTGGGAGTAATGCACCGTATAAAGAACCAATTAGTCTTCGTGAAATATGAGGTGCCATTAAACCGACAAATCCAATTCCTCCGGCAAAGGCAACTGCTCCACCAATTAAAGCTGTACTAAGTAATAACATGAATACGCGTGACTTCGTTAAAGGAACACCAAGTCCTACCGCAATATCATCCCCTAGCTCTTGCGCATTTAAATGTCTAGCAGCTATAAATGATATTACCGTTAAAATGATAACCCACGGCGCAAGTACCATAACATTTTGCCATGAAGAACCGTACACAGTACCTGTAATCCATACATTCGCTTGACTTGCTTGATAAATTGGTGCTAACAACATAAACAAAGTCGTTGCCGCTTTCGTTAACGCCCAAAACCCAACGCCAATTAAAACAAGACTAATTGGTGATAATCCATCATTTCTCCATGCAAATAAATATACAAAAAGCGCTACAATCGTTGCCCCAACAAAGGCTGCGAGCGGCATATAATGAATGCTTACGGTTAGCGCATTATTTTTATCGCTAAATATAGCTAAAAATAAGACAACTGCAACACTTGCACCACCTGTAATCCCGATAATATCAGGAGAAGCAAGTGGATTTCGAACGAGACCTTGTAAAATACATCCTGCTACAGCAAGTGCAATTCCTACAAGGATGGCAATTAAAATACGCGGCATACGAAACTTATTTACAACCATATTTGACATCGCATCGCCATTTCCAGTGATCGCTTGCCATACATCATAAGGAGCAATTTTCATGTCTCCCATACCTGCACTCGCAAAAAATAATCCTATTAAAACAACTAATAAACTGAATAAGACGAGACAAGCTCGTTTATACATTAAAAACGAGAGCACGCCTTTTCCTATACGAAACGGAATATACTTCTTCATTTGCTAAGCCCTCTCTTACGTGCAATATAAATAAAGAATGGAGCCCCGATAAATGCTGTCATAACCCCTACTGGTACTTCTTGTGGCATAATGACATATCTTGCTGCTATATCAGCCAAGATTAATAATATTGCCCCTAATAATCCGCTATACGGCACTCTCCATCTGTGGTCGACTCCAACAAGAAATCTAGCAAAGTGCGGAGTAACAATTCCTATAAACCCAATGGGACCAGCAACCGCAACTGAACCACCAGACAGCAGTACAATAATAAGTAACACGAATGATTTCATTAAAATTGTTCGTTGTCCAAGTCCTTTCGCAACATCTTCCCCCATCATTAACGTATTTACTTTCCCCGCCATCATAAGAGATGCAATCCAGCCTATTAATAAATACGGGAATACAGATTGTAAAATTTCTAACTTTCTCCCTTGCACAGATCCGGCAAGCCAAAATAATACTTCTTCAAGCGCCTTTTCATTTAAAACAAGTAACCCTTGTGTTAATGATGAAAACAAAGCACTAATTGCTACACCTGCTAATGTTAACTTAAGAGGCGTTGTCCCTTCTTTTCCTAAAGAACTAGAAGCGAATACAAGGATTGCAGCAACTGCTGCCCCTAAGAAAGCAATCCAGGTAAAAGCTGACAATGATGTAACAGAAAAAACCACAATTGCTACAACTATGAAGAAAGCAGCACCTGAATTTAATCCAATAAAATCTGGAGAAGCAAGTGGATTCTTCGTTAAAGTTTGCATAAGACAACCTGCAATGGCTAAACTAGCACCAACACTTGCTGCAATTAATGCCCTTGGTAGACGCACATTTTGAATAATAATATGTTCATTGGAACCATTAAAATGAAAAAAAGCATCCAAAGCTAATTTCCAACTCGTATTTGTATATCCAAAAATAATACTTCCCCAAATACAAGTAATGACTGCAATGATCCCAACAATTAATCCAATCCATTTTGCTCGATTTGTTTTTAATAACATGCAGCGTTTCCCCTTCAATGTATAATGATACGTTGTAAGTGTATTTCAACTTAATTCTCATTGTCAACGGAAATGAGAATTATTTTCATTGACAATTGGACTATGAAGTATTAATATCATGCTTGCTATTGAAAAAACTTCTCAGTATGTAGGGGGTACATAATGAAATTTATGCAAAAGAAATCGTTTACAGTATTTGTATTTTTACTAGCCTTTTCACTACTTTTAAGTGCTTGTGGAAAATCAAATACGAAAGAAGAATCAAAAGAAGATACAAAAAAAGAAATGATTACGGTTGAACATGCAATGGGTAAAACAGAAGTTCCTGCTAATCCAAAACGTGTAGTTATTTTAACAAACGAAGGAACTGAAGCTTTACTTGAACTAGGTGTGAAACCAGTTGGGGCTGTAAAATCTTGGACTGGTGATCCATGGTATCCACATATTAAAGATAAAATGAAAGATGTAAAAGTTGTTGGTGATGAAGGACAAGTGAACGTGGAAACAATCGCTTCTTTAAAACCAGACTTAATTATCGGTAACAAAATGCGTCACGAAAAAGTGTACGAGCAACTAAAAGCAATTGCGCCTACTGTGTTCTCTGAAACGCTACGTGGTGAATGGAAAGATAACTTCAAATTTTATGCAAAAGCATTGAATAAAGAAAAAGAAGGTCAAAAGGTTTTAGCTGATTACGAATCACGTATGAAAGATTTAAAAGGCAAACTTGGAGATAAAGTAAACCAAGAAATTTCTATGGTGCGCTTTATGCCTGGTGATGTTCGTATTTATCACGGTGATACATTCTCTGGTGTTATTTTAAAAGAACTTGGATTTAAACGTCCTGGTGATCAAAATAAAGATGACTTTGCAGAGCGTAACGTATCTAAAGAACGTATTTCTGCCATGGATGGTGACGTATTATTCTACTTCACATTCGATAAAGGAAACGAGAAAAAAGGCTCTGAATTAGAAAAAGAATATATCAATGATCCGCTATTTAAAAACTTAAATGCAGTGAAAAATGGTAAAGCATACAAAGTTGACGACGTTATTTGGAATACAGCTGGTGGTGTAATGGCTGCTAACCTACTATTAGATGATATCGAAAAACGCTTTGTTAAATAATATTTCCCTAACCAGCTCCCCTTCTATGGAGCTGGTTATTTTTCAATTCACTTAAATGTCACATTATTTCATTTTGTATTTTTATTCCCAATATGTTATATTATAAAAGTAAATAGAATATATTTTCTCTATATCAGAATAAATATTTTAATCTAAATTTTCTGATTAATCACTATTTTATTTTCTTTTAGAATTCAATTATTACATTTGAAAACGCTTATCATCTCGTTTTCAGGGCAAAATACAGTAACGGTCGAAGTAAAATAGAACTTTTTTAGAAATTTTCTTTCTATTTCCATATAATTCTATTGACTTCTAAATATTTTGTAAATTAAAATGATTACATAAATATCCGTTATACAGGATTAGGGGGAAACAAAAATGGATGCAGCTTTAAAATTAGACAAAGCTGGAGAGCAACAATCACCAAAAAAACATCCACCAGGGTTATACTTGTTGTTCTTTACAGAGGCATGGGAAAGATTTAGTTATTACGGAATGCGTGGCTTATTAGTTCTTTATTTAACAACGAGCTTAGTAAGCGGCGGTTTAGGATTTGATAAAGCAGTTGCAGTACAAATTTACGGTATTTTCACAATGCTTGTATATTTCACACCTATTATTGGTGGCTGGTTAACTGACCATTTCATTACGAAGCGACACGCCATTACTATTGGTGGTATCATCATGGCAATTGGTAACTTTGTACTATTTTCAATGAATACGAAAACTGGACTATTTTTAGGATTAGGATTATTAGTTATCGGTAACGGATTCTTCAAACCAAATATTTCGACTTTACTAGGTCAATTATATAGCGACAACGATTCTCGTCGTGATAGTGCTTTCACTATCTTCTACATGGGAATTAACTTAGGAGCTCTTATCGCTCCATTCATTTGCGGTTACTTCACAGATTACAAATATGGATTCTTAACAGCTTGTATCGGTATGATCATTGGACAGGTTGCTTTTAATTTCTTAGCACCTCGTTACTTAGGAACAATTGGTACAACTGTTGTAGGTAAAAAGTCTAAAGAAAAAACTGCAAAAGTAATTGAAAAAAAACCTTTAACAACACAAGAGAAAAAACGTACAGCTGCAATTTTAATTTTAACTTGTTTCGTTGTATTCTTCTGGGCAGGCTTTGAACAAGCTGGTAGTTCTTTAACACTTTACACAGATAAGTTCGTAGATCGTACAATTGGTGGATTTACAATTCCAACACCTTGGTTCCAATCTGTAAACCCACTATTCATTATCTTGCTAGCATTACCTGTTTCAGCTTTATGGATTAAGCTTTCAAAAACAAAAAATGGTGATTTAAAAATCCCAACAAAAATGGCACTAGGTATGATTTTACTAGGTATTGGATACTTAGTTCTAACTTTAGCTGTTTTAAAAACTGGTAGTGATGAAGGTAACATTACAATGAAGGCAAACTTACTATTCATTGTATTCACTTACATGTTCCACACAATCGGTGAATTATTCTTATCACCAATCGGATTATCTATGGTTAGTGCAATCGCTCCTGTTAAATTAGCTTCTTTATTAATGGGTGTATGGTTAGCTGGTACTGGATGTGCAAACTTCTTAGCAGGACAATTAGCTGCTTTCACTCAATCTTTAGGATATTTAGAAGTATTCGCAAGCATCGGTGTTATCGTAATTGTACTAGGATTAGTACTTCTTATGTTCTCTAAGAAAATTGCACATATGATGGAATAACAAAAAAGACGCTTCTACAAGTAGAAGCGTCTTTTCTATTACTTCTCCTCTAAAGCATTCACGCTCACGTGAACGCTTTCTCCAGGATTAGATACATCATACACTTGAGCAACCCCACTCTGCTCGTCACAGCTCTCAATCCATACAGGTACGCCCTCATATGTAACGTCAATTCTACTTGAAGAAGATAAGATTTGTTTCACACGTTTTACATCCATACTACTATTCCTCCTTTTACTTACTACACTCCTTTCTATCTTTTCTTTTCCCTTTAGAATATATTCCATACAGCAGCATGTTTATTGATAGCCTTTTCTTCCTTACGTGCTAATCTTTACTCTCTTGTTATCTTTCTGACAAATAAAAAAAGACGTATATTCCACACGTCCTTTTCCATAATATTCAAATTTTAAGAAAATAATGTTTTTACAACTTCGCTTACTTTATCATTATGAATTTGATAATACACTTCTAATCCTCGTCTTTCAAAGCGCACTACTTTATTTTGTTTTAATTTCGTTAAATGTTGCGAAACCGTTGATTGTGGAATTTCTAATACTTCCTGTAATTGTGTTACGTTACAAGTTCCACGTTTCATTAGTTCCATTACTAGACGTAGACGCAACGGGTGCGCTAACGCTCTTAACATTTGTACATCTTCTTCTGAAATACGACATTCGAATTGATTTTGGCTCATAAAGTTCCCCTCATTTTCGTTTTTATTTTCTTTTTATTTATTTATATATCTGTTCTTATATTTCCTGTTACGACATAACTTTATCAACTTATAAAGCCGAAATTTTTTTCCATCTTAACCAGCAAAGAACTCAGGAAAAAATCCCTGCTGATTTTGAATATTATACTATATGATATAACGAAAAAGCAAAACAACGGACTGCAAATACTTTGCTTGCAAACGTTGTTTTATCAAGCTTTTTGTTATATTTTCACCTCATTGAAACGTGCGGTAATGATATCGTAAAATACCATCTATAATTGATAACCTTTCGTAAAGTAGTTGGAGCATATTTAACCTCTTTGTTACACTAAAAGGAATTTTCAGTAAAAAGATTCAATGTAATATTAAAAATTGACTTATTGTTTTTTTAATTAGTATTGTAATCACTTGGACTGTTATTCGAGACCTCTTATTAAATATACATGATTCCCCTTTCCAACTAGATCAAATGGGATAAGCATGTCACACCTATCAAATCTTAAGTATTCCAACACCCTATATACTCGATACCAAGGCATCAGCTAATAAAAAGAATATGTAAATAATTTATACAATGCACTCAAATACACTTGAGTGCGCTTTTTGTCTACTTTATGAACAAAGTATTTCTTTTAACACTATTATGGAATAATTATACTTTTTTACGTTGACAATAGTGTTGAAGGAGAATATACTAAGCATGTAAGTTGATTGTGAATTATTTCACAAATAATGTGAATTTCTTCACATAAAATAGATAGGAGTTGTCATTATTATGAGTACTTGGACACAAATTTATGACCCATTAAACAATATTTGGTTATCTGCACTCATCGCAGCACTACCAATTTTCTGCTTCATCATTTGTTTAATGGGACTGAAAATGAAAAGTTATATCGCTGGTCTTTACAGTGTGATTGTCGCTATTATTCTTGCTATATTTGTTTATAAAATGCCAGCAACAGTAGCTGTAGCATCTGCCGGATTCGGTGTTTTATCTGGGTTTTATCCAATTTGTACTATCGTTATCGCAGCGATTTTCCTTTACAAATTAACTGTTAAAACAGAGCAATTCAACATCATTCGTGATAGTATTTCAAGCATTACAAATGATCAACGTTTACAAGTATTATTAATCGCTTATTCTTTCGGTGCTTTCTTAGAAGGCGCAGCTGGGCTAGGGGTTCCAGTTGCTATTACAGCTGCATTACTTGTAGGTATGGGCTTTAACCCATTAAAAGCAGCAGGTATTTGTTTAGTAGCTAACATCGCTGGTGGTGCTATGGGTGCTATGGGTATCCCAGTTACAGTACCAGCACAATTAACTGAGCTAGACGCATTAACTATCGGTCGTCAAACTGTTCTTATTTTACCATTCATTAGTATTGTTTTACCTTTCTTACTTGTTTCAATGGTCGATGGAATTAAAGGTATTAAAGAAACTTGGCAAGGTATTCTTGTAAGTGGTGTTTCTTTCGCAATTACTCAGTTCCTTGTAACTTACTTCTTAGGTGCAGAACTTACTAATATTTTCGCAGCCGTTGTAAGTATGGTTTCTCTTGCATTATTCTTACGTGTTTGGCAGCCAAAATCTTCTTCTAAAGAAGAAAAACAAGAAAAACAAGAATCTCATACATTCAATCAAATTTTATATGCATGGTCTCCATTTGTATTCTTAACTGCATTCGTAACAATCTTTAATTTAAAACCAATTAAAGCTTTATTTGCTCCGGATGGTGCACTAGCAAACTTAGTTTTTAACATTCAGTTCCCTGGTCTTCATAATGCTGTTATGAAAACTACACCAATTACAAAAGCAGATACACCTTTCGCAGCTGTTTTCAAATTCGATGTATTTTCATCTACAACTACTGCAATCGTATTAGCAATTATCGTTTCACTTATCGTGTACCGCGTAAAAGGTAAAATGGTTAAAGAATTAATAGTTGAAACAATGAAAGAACTAAAAGCTCCAGTATATACAATCTGTAGCGTTATCGCTTTAGCTTACGTAGAGAACTACTCTGGTATGTCATCTACACTTGGACTTGCATTCTCTTCTACTGGTAATGCATTCCCAGTTCTTTCTCCAATCTTAGGATGGATTGGCGTATTCATTACAGGATCAGTAGTATCAAGTGGTTCATTATTTGCACCGCTTCAAGCAGTAACTGCAGATCAATTAAACATCGTTCCTTCTACTCTTGTTGCATTAAACGTAGTAGGTGGTACAATGGCAAAAATGGTTTCACCACAATCTGTAGCAGTTGCTTGTGCAGCAGTTGGACTAGTTGGTAAAGAATCTGCCCTATTTAAAACAGCGATGAAATACAGTTTAATCTTCTTAGCTATTATTAGCTTACTTCAATTAAATGCTGTATTTAATATCTTTTAAAAATAAAACACCGATCCAAATGGATCGGTGTTTTTTCAAATTACATCTTCTTATTCTTTAATAAAGAAGCACCAGCAATTTCCGGATGCGTCATTTCAAATGGATCTAAAATAATATCCAATTCTTCTTCTGTCAGTACACCATGTTCTAAGCATAACTCCCTAACAGATTTTCCTGTTTCAATTGCTTCACGTGCAATACGAGATGCTGCTTCATAACCAATATGAGGGTTAACTGCTGTAATAATTCCAACACTTTTCTCAACATATTGCTTCAGCAATTCTTCATTTGCCGTAATTCCTTTAATACAATATTCACGGAATACACGGAATCCGTTATTCATAATACTAATAGATTGAATTAAATTAAATACGAGTACAGGCTCCATTACGTTTAACTCTAATTGTCCTGCTTCTGATGCTAAGCAAATTGTATGATCATTACCAATTACTTGGAAAGCAACTTGATTGATTACTTCTGCCATAACAGGATTTACTTTACCTGGCATAATAGATGAACCTGGTTGACGAGCTGGTAATTGAATTTCCGCCAATCCAACACGTGGACCAGATGCCATAATACGAAGGTCATTCGCAATTTTAGACATATTCATCATACATACTTTTAATGCTGCAGATACTTCTGTGTATGCATCTGTGTTTTGCGTTGCATCAACTAAATGTTCTGCACCAACAAGTGGAAATCCGCTAAATGTTCGCAAGTGTTTAACCACTTGTTCAATGTACGTAGGGTTTGCATTTAATCCCGTACCAACAGCCGTCGCCCCCATGTTCACTTCATATAAATGTTGGCGAGACTGTTTAATTCTTTTTATATCACGCGCAAGCACACGGCTATACGCTTCAAATTCTTGTCCAAGACGAATCGGAACAGCATCTTGTAAATGTGTACGCCCCATTTTAATAACGTGGTCGAACTCTTTGGCTTTTTCACGGAAAGCAGAATGAAGTTCTTCCATTGTAATAAGAAGTTCTTCCAACATCATAAGAGTTGCGATATGAATTCCCGTTGGAAACGCATCATTCGTTGATTGAGCCATGTTCACATGCGTGTTTGGGCTAATTTTCGCATACTCACCTTTTTCATATCCCATACGTTCTAACGCTCGATTAGCGATTACTTCATTTGTATTCATATTAATAGAAGTTCCAGCACCGCCTTGGATTGGATCCACGATAAATTGATCATGGAATTTTCCATCAACAATTTCCTGCGCTGCCTCTGCAATTTCATGTCCAATATCTTTAGCTAAGTAACCAGTATCCATATTTGCAAGTGCCGCCGCTTTTTTCACAATTGCCATTGCCGTAATGAGTGACGGATGAATGCGATATCCTGTAATCGGGAAGTTTTCTACAGCACGTAATGTTTGTACACCATAATACGCTACACTCGGTACTTCCTTCTCACCTAAAAAATCTTTTTCTATACGTATATCCTTCGTTGCTATCATTTTCATCACCTATACTTTTCATTCTAAATCCTTATCTAAAAAATTCGCCCTCTAAAAATACGAGTATCATTCAGAAGAATTTTTCAGTATCCACCTTCACTATATAGCACCTTTTTTGAAAGCGCAAACATTTATTTTTCTATATATACCTTTTATAAATATTTATAGAAAATCATCCTTCTACCTTCTTTATTTCCACTCGTTTAATTTGATGCATATCCTTTTCAAGAACTTTAAAAGAAAAGCCGTGTTTTTCAATAATATCTCCTTCAGCAACGATTTGCTTTTGTACCATAATCCAGCCACCAATTGTATCTACATCATCAGCGATTAAGTGTATGCCAAATAAATCATTCACTTCACTAATAAGCACTTTTCCCTCTACGATTTTACACCCCTCACTTATATGCTCTATAGGCGGGTGTTCATCTTCATCGTATTCATCTCGGATTTCTCCAACAATTTCTTCTAAAATATCTTCTAGTGTAACAATCCCCGCTGTACCACCATATTCATCATATAATACTGCTAATGGGATTCGTTTTCTTTGCATTTGTAATAACAAATCATGAATGGGGATATTTTCTAACACTTCAATAACTGGCCTTGTATATGGCGTAATCGAGCACTCCTCATCTCGATTACCATCCATATAACGAATAAATAAATCCTTTACATTAACCATCCCAATGATTTCATCTTTATCCTCACCAAATACAGGATACCTCGTATATTTTTCTTGTGCGATTATTTTAATATGTGTTTCAAATGGTTCGTCCTCATATAAACCTACAACTTCCGTACGAGGTACCATAATTTCCTTTGCGACTCTATTATCAAATTCAAAAATATTATTTACATATTTAAATTCCCTTTGATTAATCTCCCCGCTCTCATAACTCTCAGATAAGATTAATCGTAATTCTTCCTCCGAATGAGCTACTTCATGTTCAGAAGCGGGATGTAATCCGAATAACCCTGTTACAAGCCTTGCAGAACCATTTAAAGCCCAAATAAACGGATACATTACTCGGTAAAAGTAAATAAGTGGCTTCGATAACAATAAACTAACTTGCTCTGCTCTTTGTATAGCAAACGTCTTCGGAGCAAGTTCACCAATGACAACATGTAAAAATGTAATCACTGCAAAGGCAATAATAAACGAAACTGTACTGGAAATTGCAGGAGATAAATGTAATTTTAAAAACAACGGTTCAAGTAAATGCTTAATGGTCGGCTCTCCTAGCCACCCAAGCCCTAAAGCAGTAATTGTAATACCTAACTGACATGCTGATAAATACTCATCTAAATTCGAAGTTACTTTTTTAGCTGCCAATGCTCCTCGTCGTTTTTCACTAACGAGTTGATCAATACGACTGCTACGCACCTTAATAATTGCAAATTCAACAGCTACAAAAAAACCTGTTAATGCAATAAGGATGGCTACCATCAGTAATTTTAAAATATCCACATATGCCCTTTAGCTTTCTTAGCTAAAGTTACACCTCCTTTAAAAAAGAAGTTTCACTTTAGTTTCTTCATTTACGCAAAAGCAACCCTATATAAAATTCACCAATTTCAAACCTCATACAATTCTAAAGGTAGGCCGTCAGGGTCTTGGAAAAAGACGAATTTTTTTCCGGTTATTTCATCCATACGTATCGATTCAGTCTCAACACCACATTGATTTAAATGTTTCACAGCTTCTTCTATATTTGTAACAGCAAATGCTAAATGTCTAAGTCCAGCAGCTTCTGGGAAACTTGGACGCTTAGGCGGACTTGGAAATGAAAATAATTCAATTTGATACTCTTCTCCTACACATAAATCTAATTTATAAGAATCTCGCTCTGCTCTGTATACTTCATTTATCACTTTAAAACCTAATATCCTAGTATAAAAATCCTTTGATGTTTCATAATTCGAACAAATAATTGCAACGTGGTGCACTCTACATATATTCATGTTCTCTCTATTCCTTTCTTTACCAAAGATGCATATTCTCCCTTGAAATGAAAAACATATATAGCAGAATATCTTTTTTAGGGGGCTTACTATGAAATTTATTACTTTTTTCGTCGGACTTATCGTTGTTTTCTTCCTTGCTTATATTGCTAGCAACAATAAGAAACATATTAAATTTAAACCAATTTTCATCATGCTTATTATACAGTTGATTTTAACCTATTTATTATTAAATACAGAAATCGGCCTCATACTTATTCGGTTCATTTCCAGTCTGTTTACAAAGCTACTCGAGTATGCTGCTGATGGTATAAACTTCGTATTTGGCGGTCTTGCCAATAAAGGTGAAATGTCATTTTTCCTTACTGTCTTATTACCAATTGTCTTCATTTCCGTCTTAATTGGTATACTACAACATTTCAAAATACTTCCATTTTTTATTCATTGGATCGGTTACTTCCTTAGCAAAATAAATGGTCTTGGGAAATTAGAATCTTACAACGCTATCGCATCTGCCATCGTCGGCCAATCAGAAGTTTTTATTACGGTAAAAAAACAATTAGCTCAAATTCCAAAGCACCGTCTTTATACACTTTGTGCATCTGCCATGTCAACCGTATCTATGTCTATCGTAGGTGCCTATATGACAATGATTGAACCTAAATATGTAGTAACCGCACTCGTTCTCAATTTATTTAGTGGTTTTATTATCGTACTCATCATTAACCCTTACGACGTGAAAGATGAAGAAGATATTTTAGAAATTAAAGGCGAAAAGCAAAGCTTTTTTGAAATGCTCGGCGAATACATTCTTGATGGTTTTCGTGTAGCCATTGTTGTTGGCGCTATGCTCATCGGATTCGTCGCATTAATGAGCTGCATTAATGACCTATTCCTTATTATATTCGGCATTACTTTCCAGCAATTAATCGGCTACGTATTCGCGCCTGTTGCATTCCTTATCGGTGTACCAAGTTCTGAAATTGTCACAGCTGGTAGCATTATGGCAACGAAGCTTGTAACGAATGAATTTGTAGCAATGATGGACCTTAGTAAAATTTCTAATAGCCTTTCTCCCCGTACAGTTGGTATTATTTCTGTTTTCCTCGTTTCTTTTGCCAATTTTTCTTCTATCGGCATTATTTCAGGTGCGGTAAAAGGGTTAAACGAAGAACAAGGAAACGTTGTTGCAAGGTTTGGTCTTAAATTACTATATGGAGCTACTCTCGTTAGCATTTTATCTGCAATTATCGTAAGCATTATGTTGTAATTAGGTAAAATTTTATCATTTTCTTATCCCTATCTTTTGTATACAATAACGAATAGATGTCTTATAAAGTGAAACTTTAATCAGAGGGGGGATTTCCCCCTCTGATTATTAGTTGAACCAATCGGGTCTTTACGGGCAGTTATCTCCCACCTAACTTCCTTGCATTCGCTGGACCTTGAGGTGGGAGTTTTACTGCCCGTTAATACGGGATAAATAATCAAGACATCTATTTTTTATACATGTACAATCGCTTTTATTTAGCGTACAATGTTTTCTATGTGTTTGAATACGCTTCTAGATGTATACACTTTGATAGTTTTAAAGGAGAAAAAATGATGAAATCCGATATGAACAAAGATACCCGAGCCAAAAAAGGGCGCCCAAAGAAAAAACGCCTACTTTGGTTCCTTCTTATTCCATTACTGATTATAGCACTTGGAGCAGGAGGCTACTCCTTCCATATATACAGTAAAGCAAAATCTGTTTTAAGTAACGCCTATTCTGAACTAGGACGCGGAGATAAATCCAGCAAACGTGAAAAAGCCGTTAAACCTATGACTGACAACATTTCCGTACTTATTATGGGTGTTGATGAAAGTGATATTAGGGACAAGAATTACGGAAAAGCAACTCGTACGGATGCGCTATTACTTGCAACAATTAATAAAAACGATAAATCTGTTAAGCTTGTCAGTATTCCACGTGACTCACGTGTCTATATTAAATCACGTGATAAATACGATAAAATTACACACGCGCACGTATTCGGTGGTGTGGACAGCACGATTGATACCGTAGAGAACTTTTTAGATGTTCCAGTTGATTACTATGTAAAATTCAACTTTAAATCATTTATCAAAATAGTTGATTCCCTTGGTGGTATTACTGTCGACGTTCCGGTTGAGTTCACAGAACAAAATAGTAAAGACGAAGCAGGTGCAATTCATCTGAAAAAAGGACGTCAACATTTAAATGGAGAAGAGGCATTAGCACTAGCTAGAACTCGTCATATCGATAGTGATTATATGCGCGGTCAACGACAACAGCTTGTTTTAGAAGCTATTGCTGAAAAAGCACTATCTCTTAATTCCATTAATAAAATCGGTGGCCTATTAGACGCTGTCGATAAAGACTTAAAAACAAACTTAACTTTTGATGATATGATGACCATTGCTAAAAATTCAATGGATTCAGATTTAAAAATGGAGAAAATGCAAGTAGAAGGTACTGATAAATATATAGGTGGTATTTATTATTACGTTCCAAACGAAAAAAGCGTCAATAATATTTCGACAACACTACAAGAACATCTCGGTGTTACGAATAAAAATGAACATAAAAAATTATAATAAAAAGGCTGCTAGATCTTTCTAGACAGCCTTTTTATTATAATTTTCAACATATTTCTCGTACATATTGTGACAAAAAGAGACAATTATTACAGCAGTGTAACGTTTTTTATGAAAACATTACACACATAGTGAAAATAATAGTATACTAGTACGTACATAATGTTATTTTCATCATTTTTATACAAAAAATGTAATACATATATTTATACAAAAATTCCTGGGGGGAAATAAATGAAGCTAAGTAAAATACTGATCGGTTCTGCAATTGCTGGAGGCATATTACTTTGTGTAGGCGGTGTTGGTGGATATCAATATGTATCCACATTAAATAATCAATTAGATACTACTGCATTACCACATACTACATTTGAAGGTATTTCTCTCGATGGAAAAAATAAAACAGATATTCAAGCCATAATTAATCAAAAAATAACTGAATTAGATCAAAAATCTCTTACCTACATATTCCAAAATGATAAACAAACTTACACATGGAAAGATTTAGGAATGAATTATAAAGAGAAAGATATTGTCGACAAAATCTTTAAAGAACAAGAAGGAAACGCAATAAATCGTTACAAAATGCGGAAGCAAGCTGAAAACGGTGAATTAAAACGTGACTATAAATTAACACCTCAATTAAATACAACTGCTTATGAAAGCTTTATGAAAGATAAATATAATGAAACATTAAAAAATCCCGTTAATGCAGAATTAAGTGTTGAAGGCTCTACAGTAAATATTAGCCAAAGTCAAAATGGAGAAAAAATTGATAAAGGAAAGTTAACTGATTTAACGAAGCAGGCCATTACTTCTGGCACATCAGACGTTACATTACCAGTTACACTATTAAAACCTGAACGATCTACAGAAGATATACAAAAAATGGGGATTAAAGAAGTAATCGCTGAATACTCGACCCCAATGGCTGGTCGTAACGGGAATCAATCCTTTAACGTAAATAAGTCAGCTAATACTTTAAGTGGAGTTATTGTCGCACCTGATGAAACATTTAGTTTTAATGGCCGCGTTGGCGTAACGGATGCTGCACATGGCTATAAATCCGCAGCCGTATATTCACAAGGTAAAGTTATACAAAGTGCTGGCGGAGGCGTTTGCCAAGTTAGTAGTACTTTATATAGCGCCGCTTTAAGGGCAGATCTAGGAATTGTTTCTCGAAGTAATCATTCTATGCCTGTAAATTATTTACCACTTGGTCAAGATGCAGCAGTAGCAGATTATGGTCCAGATTTAAAATTTAAAAACAATACAGGCAATCATATTTATATTCAAGCATTTTCAAATGGAGGTAGTATTACTACACGCATTTTCGGTACAAATACTGGTAAAAACGTTGAAGTTTCTTCTCAAGTAATTAGTAGGACTAATGATAAAATAACAGCAGTTACGTATAAAAAAGTAACACAAAACGGTGAAGTAGTATCTAATGGACAAATTTCAAAAAGCGTATATAAAAGCGCTCCAACGCAATGAGGTACTATCAAACCAACAAAAAAAGGCGTGATCTACTCACGCCTTTTTCTTTTGCACTAATAATAAAAAGGTTGCAAGATGGTCTTTCGTTTCTTCTAAAGACCACATACGATTTCCTTGCTTCGCAGCTAATACGCACGCCTCTTCCCAAGCATCCTTTTTCTTCATATATAATAATTCATCGCGTAATTTTAAAACAATCTCTTCGTCTTCTTGCTCTATAAATTCTTCCATCACGCCTACTATTTCATCTTCATGGATACTTAACGTACAATACGATTTGAGAAAATATTGTAATGTCGTATACATATTTACTCCCCCTTCTTATTTATCAGATGGATAAGAAGTAATGATCTTATATCCTAAATCTCCTGACTTATCTCTCGCTAAAACAGTAACAGTTTTTACTAGCTTGTCTTTTACATTCATATTTTTCTTTATTACCGTTTTTCCAACCGGGAATGAATGAGTTGTATTTAATACGAGACGAGCTTCTTTAGAATTTTTTAACCAATCTTGAATTTGCTTATCATGCTGCTTCAAACTATCTTTTACAGCTTTCGTCGCTGTTTCCTTATCATAGTATGTACTTGCCGCTGATACTTTATCTGTCTTCAAACGATTCTTTAAATCCTCTTCTGATTTGCCCACATGTCTTTCAATCGTGTGACCATTTTTAGGTGGTCCTTCCATTTCATCTAAAATATTATCACTAATTTTTTCTACCGATGTCGATTGATTCCCTGTTTGTTTCTCTGTTTTTTGTTCTTTTCCTGCACATCCACTTAAGATCAGCATTAATGCCAATAAACTAGCCAAGAAAAGACTGCTTATTCGTTTCATCATATCACCTCTTTCATGATTATTATCGTAACTTCACTAAAAGTCAATTTCACACAGAAAAAACATACACATTTTTTAAATTCCTCATCTATTTTGCCATATTACCACCCTAGTTTCATCAAACCACTATTTTCGACCTCCCCATAAATATACCCCTATGTTTTTGTGATTATTTCCCGAGTTGAATACCCCGTAAAAACAACAAACAAAACCTTTAAATACAAGGTTTATTTAGTGTTTTTAAAACATGTAAAATATACCCCTACTTTTACATACCTAATACCCTTATAAGGTATGTAGATGGTGTCCCGTCAACGTTTTCCTACATTATGTAAATTTGCACTTGCCTACACAATGGAAATATGGTGTAATGCAAAAAAAGATAAAGGATTTTAAACAATGGCTGAAACAATTCAAAACTTCTTAACAGACTATTATTCAATCGCAATTCCACTTAGTATCTTAATCAACATCATCATCAGTCTTTTAGGTTTTATCCCTAGTATTTTTTTGACCGCCATTAACATACAGCTCTTTGGCGTAGTAAACGGCACAATCATTTCGATTGTAGGTGAGGCCTTAGGGGCTATTATCTCGTTTTATATTTATCGTATAGGCCTTCAAAAGTTCACTCACGATCAAGTAAATAAGCATCCTAAGGTAGAACGTCTTCTTTACGTAGAAGGTAGAGAGGCCTTTCTACTCGTCCTATCTTTTCGCTTTATTCCATTCATTCCGTCCAGTATTGTGACTTTATTTGCGGCTCTAGGCAAAATGTCATTACTATCCTTCAGTATTGCCAGTACAATAGGTAAAATACCGTCCTTATTGATTGAAGTATATTCTGCATACCATGTTATAAACGGTACAAATGAAGCAAAGTGGATTGTAACAATCGCAGGTTGTATCGGATTGTATTATTTGTGGAAAAAATGGAGAAAAAAATAAAGAAGGAGCCTATGCTCCTTCTTTATTTTTGAGGTATTTTATTAATAGCTATCTCTTAAATCCTTAATTTATACCAACAGCACTAAATGATTGCTTAACTGCTGCTACTTCAGCAGAATTCGCACCATATAAATCAGCTGCAGCTTGTACTGCACCAGCACGAGCTTGGCTAAATGTAGTAGATTGCGTGAAATATTGTGTGTTTGCACGGTAATAAATTGCACCTAGCTTATCTTTACCGATACCAGTTACAGTTACACCAGAATGCGTACCGCCATTTGCTAATAAATAAGCTTGTTTGTTAATAATACCACTGTTTGTATGAACTCCACCATTATCACTTGAACCAGTGTAACGCTTAGAATAATGGTCTGGGTCACCATACTTCGCTGGATCACTCATAGAACGAAGCGCATCTCCTGCTTTACCAGGTGTGTAAATATCTTCACCAATCTCCCAATCTGGGTTACGGTTATCATAGAATTCTACTAAAGTACCAAAGATATCAGAAATTGCTTCATTTAGCGCTCCTGATTCATTTTGATAAATTAGATCCGAGCTATTTTCCGTAACAGCATGCGTTAATTCGTGACCAATTACATCAATTCCACCAGATAATGATGTAAATGTTACACCATCACCATCTCCGTATACCATTTGTGAGCCATTCCAGAACGCATTATTATACTTACTTCCGTAATGAACTGTCGATTTTAACGGAGCTCCTGCATCATTAATAGAGTTTCTATTAAATGTAGCTTTATAATAATCATATGTTCTACCTGCATAGTAATGAGCATCTACTGCCGCTGCATCATACGCTGCATTGAAAACATTATCTGCATCTGCCCATAATGTTCCTGGTAATGTTGAGCGGTTTTTCGCATCATATGTGAAAATCGTTGCTCCGCGCGTATTATCTTGCAAGTAGTAAGATGAGCCAGATAACGTTGTATTAAGCGACTTTGTATCTCCTAATACACCTTTACCAGTTCCTACTTTATTTGTTCCTGTTACAGGTTTTACAACCGCCTTTGCTTCCTGTTTAGGAGCATCTTGCTTAACTGGCGACTTATCCTCATTTGCTACATGATCAAGTTTATTATATTTATTTAATACTTTACCGCTGTCTGCTTCAATGAAATAGTAGTAGTTTCCTGGACTTGGCTCTAAGAAGTTCAGATTTACAACGTATGCATATGTTGTTTCTTCACCGTTTTGATATACATATAAGTCCGCTTTTGGTTCTACCTCATATTTAGGTGTAACACCTAAATCTTGCTGCGCGATTTCAATTGCTTTTGCGCCTTCAATCTTATTTTTATTTTTCAACTTTTCTTTTTTGTCTAAATCAGGTGCAACTGTTCCAGACAACACTTTTAAAGAACCATCTTTACTTACGTGAGCTACCTGAGTAGAACCCCATACAGGTACCCCTTCGTATACTTGTTGCATACGTACTACTGTTGCATCAGTTACAGCATCTTTCTTCACTTGTTTCACTTTGAAAGAATCTTGCGCACTCTTTTCCCCTAACTTATAATCACCTTTTGCTGCGTTTAAGTAATCAAACACAACAGATTCTGCTTTCTTACCAGTCGCTCCAGTTAAATCACCAGAAATAAACTCAGGTGACTGCACCGTCTCATTGTACTTCTTCGTAGAGAGCACATTTTTAGAATCCGCAAACGCAGAGCCTGTCCCTCCAAACGTTGTAACTGCCATTCCTGTTGCTAACACTAACGCTAAACTTTTCTTTTTCATGAACCTTCCCCCTAATAAATTATTTTTTTGAAAAAGAGTAGTTTCATATTAGCATTATGTTTTCACTATTAATATACTAAAAATTCAAATAATTATTTTCTCAAGTTTTGTAGAATTTTGAAGAACAAATATTGAAAAACCCCTTTCCGATTGGAAAGGGGTTTTTATTACGAATTTACCACTTCAACTACTTTTTCTCCTTGACCATAGATATCCGATGTCCAAGCATATTGCGGTTCCAATACCACTAATACAGCTACCAAAGCCAAAGCACCAATAATTATTTTCTTCTTCATACTATTTTCCTCCCTTTTCTTCTAATAAATTAATTGCCAATTTATAATAATTATTACTTTCCCTAAACTCTAATAATTCTTCGTGATATCCTGCTAGTTCTAAATACACCATTTTTAATTCCTTTTTATTCTCTTCGCCTCTAAAAAATGGGATTGCCTCAACTTCTAAAAACTTTTTATAAACATCTTTAGTTTCAAAATATTTATGCTTAAGCATTAAAAGTATATATAGCATACTTTTATACTTTTCATCCCTCTTCGCGATATCTATCCCTTTACCAATCCAATCTTTCGCTTCTTCAAATTCTTTTAATTCAATACACTGTAAAGCGATCTCATACACTGCATCAATATAATTTAAATCCTCTTCCTTCTTGTACTTTAAGCATTGCAAATAATAATCTTTAGCTTTTGCGTAATCTTTTAAGTTATAGTACAAGAAGCCTAGATTATTTAAAGCAATAGCTGTTATGCTTTCTTTATCGGCAAAAGAATTTGCTTCCCTCAAAATATTATTATAAATAGATAGCGCTTCATTATATTGTTTTTTTTGTATATAACTCAACGCAATAAGTAACTGGCAATTTATCACATAACGGAACTTATATTCATTCTTAAATCCTTCCATTGCTACATTAGCAAAATGTAAAGTCATATGTTCAACTTCCAATTCATTATAAACAAGAGCTAAATTGAAATATATTCCATTCTCATGATACCCTTGTTCCTTTGCCATTACTTCTGTTCGAGCCAAATACTCCAATGCTCTCTTATATCTATGTTGTAAAAAATAATATAACCCTTTGCTATACGTATATAATAATTTCTGAAATGGTGAATACTTTTTGTACATCTTCTTTAAACTCTCTAACTCTTCTTCGACAGCAGAAAAATCCCTTTTCATAATTAAATACCGCGTATAAAGTAACTTATAATAATTTATAATTTCAAAATCCAAAACATGCTTCATTTCACCTTGTAATTCTTCATATATGCGTTCTACTTGTTGCTTGTCCAAATGAACGAGTGCATTCAACCATTCATCCAACTTCCCCTTCACATCTTCTTCTACATCTCTCAAATCCGTCACGGCAATTTCTAACCTTGTGCAGAGCAATTGTAGAATTTCTTCTGATGCTTCGATCTTTCCATTTTCGATTTTACTTAAGTATGAGACAGAACAAATGCCCTGACATAATTCTTCTTGTGTCATTTTTTGCTGTAGCCGTTTGTAAAAGACTTGTTTGCCTATTTTTTCTAATGTTTGTTGCATTGTCCTCCTCCATTCTCATTACCCCCATTACTCTAATAATACATAAAATCTAGAGAAATATAAATTGATAAATGTAAATTTTCTAAAAAATATGCAATATTTCATTTTTTTCTCTCTTGACTCCACTTTCATATCCATTCTTTGCTACGAGCGGTGAAAAATTGGTATACTATAACCAAATTATGGAGGTGTTTTCGCGATGACTTATTATAAAGACGATAGCTATGCCTTACATACAGATTTATATCAAATTAATATGGCTTATACATATTGGAAAGATGGTATTCATAATCGCCGCTCGGTGTTTGATTTATACTTTCGAAAACTTCCATTTGAGAACGGTTACGCTGTGTTTGCTGGTCTTGAAAAAATTGTAGAGTACATAGAAAACTTCAGCTTTACCGAAAGCGATATCGCTTATTTAGCAGAGTTACAATTTGAAGAAGAATTCCTTCATTATTTACAAAATATGAAATTCACTGGGACGATTCGTAGTATGCAAGAAGGTGAAGTTGTATTTAATAACGAACCTTTATTACGTGTTGATGCACCGCTCGGCGAAGCACAAATTATTGAAACTGCCCTGTTAAACATTGTGAATTACCAAACATTAATCGCAACAAAAGCAGCTCGTATGAAGCACGCTGCAAATAATGATGAACTTTTAGAGTTTGGTACAAGACGTGCCCATGAGTTCGATGCAGCTCTTTGGGGCACACGCGCTGCCTTTATTGGTGGGTTTTCGTCTACGAGTAACGTTCGTGCTGGCAAGCGCTTTGGCATTCCTGTAGCTGGCACTCATGCTCACTCTTTCGTTCAAGCATATCGTGATGAATATGTCGCGTTTAAGAAATACGCTGAAACTCATAAAAAATGTGTCTTTCTCGTTGATACATATGACACATTAAAATCTGGTGTTCCAAATGCAATTCGTGTTGCAAAAGAATTTGGAAATCGTATCGATTTTTATGGCATTCGCCTCGATAGTGGTGATATGGCTTATTTATCTAAAAAGGCCAGAAAACTATTAGATGAAGCTGGGTTTACAAATACAAAAATTATTGCTTCTAGCGATTTAGATGAATACACAATTATGCACTTGAAATCTCAAGGCGCAAAAATTGATGTATGGGGCGTTGGAACAAAATTGATTACATCATTTGAGCAGCCAGCTTTAGGGGCTGTCTATAAACTAGTAGCGATTGAAGATACTGATGGGAAGTTAAATGATACGATTAAAATTTCATCTAACCCTGAGAAAATTACCACTCCAGGACTTAAACGAATTTATCGTATTATCAATCGCGTTAACGATCATGCAGAAGGCGATTATATTGCATTAGATTCTGAAGAACCAGGAAAAGAAGAACGATTAAAAATGTTCCATCCCGTTCACACTTATATAAGTAAATTCGTAACAAACTTTGAAGCTCGTGAACTGCATAAAGATATTTTTGTTAACGGTGAAAGAACATACGAGCTACCAAGCATATTAGATATCCAAAAATATAATGAACAAAGTCTCGCACTATTTTGGGAAGAATATATGAGAACTTTAAATCCCGAAGAGTACCCTGTCGATTTAAGTCAAGAATGTTGGGATCATAAAATGAATTACATTCAAACTGTTCGAGAACAAGTTGAAAAAAATATACAAAAATAAAGTGAAACTTTAATCAGTGGGGGTTTTCTTCATCCCCACTGATTATTAGTTGAACCAATCGGACTTTTATGGGCAGTTGATCCCCCACCTAACTTCTTTGCTTTCGCTGAATTTGGAGAGGGGGTCTTACTGCCCATTAAAGCGAGATAAAACAGAGAAGCTTCTCCTTCTCTGTTTTTTCAATACTATATGTATCTTTGTGAAAAATATATTAAAATAGTAAGGTAAATGTTTTTTATTTGTAAATTTTAATATTAAGTTATTTATTCACAAAATAATATTTGTTATTATTTTATTGAGTCAATTTCAACAAAATAACCTAAAAAAGAGGACGCAATTGCGTCCTCTTTTTTATAAATCTTTCACTCGTAGTACACGCATTGCATTTAACACTGCAAGTAGTGTCACACCAACATCTGAGAAGACAGCTTCCCACATTGTTGCAATACCAAAGGCACCAAGTAATAAAACTAATCCTTTTACCCCTAATGCAAAGATGATATTTTGCCATACAATGCGTCGTGTGCGTTTTGCAATGTTTAAGGCTGTTGCAATTTTTGAAGGCTCATCAGTCATAATAACGATATCAGCCGCTTCAATTGCTGCATCTGATCCTAAGCCACCCATCGCAATACCAACGTCTGCACGCGCTAATACTGGTGTATCGTTAATACCGTCACCAACGAAGGCAACTTTTTCTTTTCCGTTCTTCGCCGCATCAATTTTTTCAATCTCTTCTACTTTTTGTTGCGGTAATAGTTCTGCGTGAACTTCATCTAAACCTAACTGTTTACCAACAGCTTCACCAACTGATTTTGCATCACCAGTTAACATCACTGTCTTCTTAATACCTAGTTCTTTTAATTTTTGAATTGCTTGTTTTGAATCTTCTTTTACCTCATCAGAGATAACAATATAACCTGCATATTTCCCATCTACAGCAACGTGAACTAATGTACCTACTGTTTCTGGTTGCTTAAATGTAATGTTTTCTTTTCTCATTAATTTAGCATTACCTGCAAAAATTTCTTTTCCTTGTACTTTTACGACTGTACCGTGACCAGAAATTTCGTTATAGTCATCGATTACTTTTTCATCAATCGATTTTCCATATGCATTTCGAATAGATTGTGCAATTGGATGGTTAGAATACACTTCAGCAAATGCTGCATACTCTAACAGCTCTTCATTCGTAATACCTTCGCTTGATTCCATTTTTGTAACTTTGAAGACACCTTTTGTTAGTGTTCCTGTTTTATCAAAAACGATATATTTCACATCATTTAAAGCTTCTAAATAGTTACTTCCTTTTACTAATACACCACTTTTAGATGCACCACCGATACCACCAAAGAATCCGAGAGGAATGGATACAACTAGCGCACATGGACAAGAGATTACTAAGAATACTAAAGCTCTATAAATCCATTCTGAGAATGTAGCTCCTTCTAAAATAAGTGGTGGAACAAACGCCATAATCGCCGCTGTAATAACTACAACAGGAGTATAGTAACGCGCAAATTTCGTAATAAAGTTTTCTGTTGGCGCTTTTTTGCTACTTGCATTTTGAACTAAATCTAAAATTTTTGATACAGTAGATTCACCAAACTCTTTTGTAACTTCAATTGTTAATACACCATTTTGATTTACAAAACCACTTAATACATCATTTCCAACTTCAACTTCACGTGGTACAGATTCACCAGTCAATGCTGAAGTATCTACCATTGATGTTCCTTCAACTACTTTTCCATCTAACGGTACTTTCTCACCAGGCTTCACGATAATATAATCGCCGATTTGTACATCTTCTGGTGCTACTTGTTTCGTTTCATTTCCAACCTTTACATTCGCGTAATCAGGACGAATATCCATTAATGAAGTAATTGATTTTCGGGAGCGATTTACCGCAATACTTTGGAATAGTTCCCCTACTTGATAAAATAACATTACCGCAACAGCTTCTGAATATTGTTGAATTGCGAAAGCCCCTACAGTTGCAATTGCCATTAAGAAGTTCTCATCGAACACTTGGCCGCGAGTTATGTTTCTTACCGCTCTCCAAACGATATCTCCGCCTATTAATACATACGCAAGGACGAATAACGGAATTGTTATCATTTGTGGTAAGCCAGCTAATGCAGCGATTGCTGTCAAAATTCCGCCGACCACTAATCGTCCTATCATCTTTTTCACATTTGCTTCCCCATGGTCGTGACTATGTCCATGGTCATGGCCACCCTTTTCTTCACGAACAACTTTCACATCTGGCTCTAACTTTTGAACAACATTTGTTATATCTGCTACAGTCGCTTCTAATTCTCTTTTATTCGCAACTTCTACTCGTAATTTCTTTGATACGAAATCAACAGTTGCCGCTGAAACAGTCGGCATTCCCTTAACTTTATTTTCAATCTTCATTGCACAATTTGCGCAATCTAAACCTTCTAATATAAACACTTCTTTTGCTACTTTTGTGTTTTTTTCTTCTTGCACTTTAATGTGCGGTTCTAATTTTGTAACGAGTTGTTTTGCTTCTGTAACAACTTCGCTTGCTTTATTTTGTTCTGTTTCTAAAACCATTGTTTTTGTCGCAAAATTTACAGAGCAAGAATTTACTCCTTCTATATTTCCAACACCTTTTTCAATTTTCATTGCGCAGTTCGCACAATCTAGACCTTCTAACATCAATTTCTTTTTCACTAATGCTTCAGCCATCGTTCTCCCTCCTCGCGTTCTTTTTATTCTTCCTCGTTTACGTGTTCAAACGCTTGCTCGAAGATATGAATTACGTGCTGGTCAGCTAACGAATAATAAACGACCTTTCCTTCTTTACGATTCTTTACAAGTTTCGCTTGCTTTAACACACGAAGCTGATGTGAAATAGATGATTGTGTCATTCCTAATAAATACGCTAAATCACAAACACACATTTCAGCTTCAAATAATGCATGTAATATTCTCGTACGTGTACGATCACCTAATACTTTAAATAATTCCGCTACTTTACTTAAACTTTCATCAGTTGGAATTGTTTGTTTTACTTGATCAACAACTTCTTCATGAATTATCGTTTGAGAACATGTCTCTTGTGGTGTTTCTACTTTATTTACAGCCATTATAGCTCACCTCTTCATTTGAACATATGAACAATCATTCATATATCTTATACTCTTATTATATGAGCGTCTATTCATATGTGTCAATGAAATCTCATACATTTTTTCGAACATTTTGTTCACATTTTAATAAGACGTACACATATTTTCCGCATCCATTACATTCTCATACGAAAAAAGGATATACATTTTGCACAAAAGAAAAAAGCCTTGCGCGTTCCCTAGACGCACAAGGCTTACTATACTTATATCCCTTTTAATTAGCTTGTTCTAAATTATCCTGCGAACTTCCATCGTCTTTTAAATGACTATGTTTTTTCGAATAAACAAAGTATACAACTACTCCGATTGCTAACCAAACACCGAAGTATATCCATGTTTTTAATGGTAGGTTTACCATTAAGAATAGACAACATGCAACTGAAATAATCGGCAAGATTGGTACAAGTGGTACCATAAATCCACGTTGTAATTTCGGATGCGTTTTACGAAGAATGATAACAGTTACACCAACCATGGCGAATGTTAATAAAGCTCCAATATTCGCTAAATTTGACAATTCTTTTAAATCGATAAATCCAGCAATTAAAGCACTACCAATTCCTGTTAACCAAACTGAAAATGTTGGCGCTTCAGTCTTCTTGTTAATTTTCGCGAAAGATTTTGGTAATAAACCGTCACGACTCATAGCGAAGAATACGCGTGTCGTAGCATAGATGTACGCGAAAATTACAGCCATAATACCAATTACAGCTCCAATAGCAATTACACCAGCCACTTTATCTTGTCCTACAACTTCAAGTACATAAGCCATAGCTTCAGGTACATCTAATTCCTTGTAAGAAACCATACCTGTCATAACAAGACAAACTACAACATAAATGATTGTACAAATAACTAACGAAGCAATAATACCAATCGGTAGATCACGTTGCGGATTTTTTACTTCTTCAGCAGAAGTTGCTAATGCATCAAATCCTAAGAAAGCGAAGAATACTGCTGCTCCTCCGGCAAAGACTCCACTTAAGCCATATGGTGCAAATGGTATCCAGTTTTCTGGTTTCACGTAGAATACACCAACAGCAATGAATAAAACAACAATACCAATTTTAATTAATACCATTATGTTATTCACACGCTTACTTTCTTTCGTACCTCGTGATAATAACCAAGTTATTACTAACGTAACGATAACTGCCGGTAAGTTTACCATACCACCTTGCGCTGGAATCGTTAACAACGCTTTTGGAATTTCAAGTCCCAATCCACTCACTAAGTTATGGAAATAACCAGTCCATCCACCAGCTACTGCGGCAGTTGTTACAACATATACGGATAGTAATGTCCATCCCATTAAATGAGCTACAAACTCACCAATTGTTGCATATGAGTATGTGTACACACTACCTGAAACAGGAAGTGTAGAAGCGACCTCTGCGTAACATAATGCTGCAAATCCACAAACAATCGCTGCTATCATGAATGAAAAAATAACTGCTGGACCAGCATCTCTTGCTGCTACTAATCCTGTTAATACTAGAACTCCTGTACCGATTATCGCACCAATCCCTAGCATTGTTAGGTCGAATGCCCCTAGCGTTTTCGTTAAAGTTTTACTTTTACTTTCCCCTAACAATTGCGTAACGGATTTCTTTTTAAATAGGTTGGCCACGATGTATGCCCCCTTTTGCCAAGAAGAGCTAAGAGATCTTCACTCTTAGCTCTTATCATGTTGGTTTATATATTGTTCGATTTTGTTTTGTATAATGCTTCTATTAGCAAGATACTGTTTCTGCTTCTAATAATTCTTTAGCACCTTTGTACTCTACACCGTGAGCTTCTGCAACTGCTTCGAATGTTACATAGCCATCTAATGTGTTAATACCTTTTAGTAATGCAGAGTTGCCTAGGCAAGCTTCTTTGTAGCCTTTGTTAGCAATTTGTACTGCATATGGTACTGTTACGTTTGTTAATGCAAGAGTTGATGTACGTGGAACCGCACCTGGCATGTTTGCAACTGCATAATGAACAACGCCGTGTTTTTCGTAAGTTGGGTTATCATGAGTTGTAATACGGTCAGTTGTTTCGAAAATACCACCTTGGTCAATCGCGATATCTACAACTACAGAACCTGGTTCCATTGATTGAATCATTTCTTCTGTTACAAGTTTTGGCGCTTTTGCACCTGGGATTAATACTGCACCGATTACAAGATCAGACTCTTTTACAGCTTCTGCAATATTGTAAGGATTAGACATTAAAGTTTTTACTTGGTTTCCGAAAATGTCATCTAATTGACGAAGACGTTCTGCACTTAAGTCGATGATTGTTACATCCGCACCTAGTCCAACTGCAATTTTAGCAGCATTTGTACCAGCTTGTCCACCACCGATGATTGTTACTTTACCACGTTTAACCCCTGGAACACCTGCAAGTAAGATACCTTTACCGCCTTTGTTTTTCTCAAGGAATTGTGCACCAATTTGTGCAGCCATACGACCAGCTACTTCACTCATAGGTGCAAGTAATGGTAGAGAACGGTTTTCTAATTGTACTGTTTCGTATGCAATCGCAACAACTTTCTTCTCAATTAACGCTTTTGTTAATTCTGGTTCTGGAGCTAAGTGTAAGTATGTGAATAAGATTAAACCTTCGCTGAAGTGTTTGTATTCGCTTTCAACCGGTTCCTTAACTTTCATAACCATTTCCATGTTCCAAGCTTCTTCAGCTGTGTCAACAATTTTTGCTCCCGCTTCAACATACTGCGCATCTGTGAAACCAGATCCTAAACCTGCACCCTTTTGAATGAATACTTCGTGATTGTTACGAATTAAATGTACAACACCTGCTGGTGTCATTGCCACACGGTTTTCGTTGTTTTTAATTTCTGCTGGTACCCCAATACGCATAATGAAATGCCCCCTTATAATTAACAGAAAAAAGAAAGTCTTTTTTCTTTTTGTAATAATTAATAACTTATGTCCTTATTCTAGCATAACTTAAAAGTTATGAAAACGCTAACATACTATTTTTTTAAAGTTTATATATTTAGAATAGTGTAAATATATAAAACATTGATTCTATTAGCATCTTCGTTCCATTTCATTATCTATCACTCTATTTTTATTATACTCCTTCAAAATAAGTAGTAATCATTTATTATTTGACAATAATGTAACGATGTAAGAAACCCTAATGATGCCGTATACATATACAGTGATTACTTCGCACAATACTTTAGAGATATATTCTTTTTATAAAAAAACAGCTGCTGACATTTAGCCAGCAGCTGGGTAACTTATAAATAATTTGGAAAATAAATCATCTGTTGTTTCAGTAATTTTATCAAACAGATCGCTTTCTTCCTCTTCTTGCTCTTTTAACATCTTAATTGTTTCGCGTGCATCTTCCGGATAATCGGTAATGATACCATCTACGTTTAACTTATAATATCCCTTTAAACTTTCCATATCATTTACCGTCCATACGTAAATTGGTTTGTTTAACTTCCTTGCTTCTTTTACTAATTTCTTATTTAGCATGTATTCTTCCGCTACATAAAAATCAGCCTTCACATTCTTTAAGTGAGCTCTACTTGCATACAATATATATCCTACTTTTATATTTGGATTTGCACGCTTAAACTCTTTTATAAGCGGGTAGTGTAACGTTTGAATGACACATTGCTTCTCAAATTCATTATCTTTAATCGTTTTTAATACTTTGTTTACAAAATCTTTTTCGCCCCCATGAAGTTTGACTTCAATATTGAGTTTAATTTTGTCCTTTGAGAGCTTAATGATTTCATCAAGCGTACTTATTTGTCCTGAAAGTCCATCTTGACTAAGAGTAAGCTGCCTTAACTCATCCATCGTTAAATCTGACACATGCACATTAGCATTTGCAAGGCGTTTTAACTTCAAATCATGTATAACCGCTAATTCACCGTCTTTTGTTTGTAATACATCTATTTCAGCGTAATCTGCTTTTGCATCAATAGCACCTTGCACAGCTTCTTTCGTATTTTCTACCCCTTTTGAAATATATCCACGGTGTGCCATAATAATTGGTTCTTTATATGAATTTGAAATAAACGTTACAATGAAGGCGACGACCATTCCTGCAGTAATAATCCCTACAATGTATACGCCAATAAATTTCCAACGGTGTTTTTGGAAGAAACATTTATCTGCTTTCGTTTTTGAATAGTCTAATCCTTCTTCTAATAAAACATCTTCAATCGGAACCTTTTGTAAATACAATCGTGTGATCGCCATAATATAAAACGGTGTCACGATAAAACTAAATAAATACAATGTACTCGTTAAAAATACAGACATTGTTGATTCAGCTAATAATGCAAATGTTCCTTTCGGATTTGTAAATTCATAGACACCCCATAGACACAATAAATATATTCCTAAAAATATGACATACACAATTCCTATTGAAATAAAAAATCCTACTAAAAAGAATAGTACTTTAAAAAAGCTTTCTTTCACTAACTTTGCACTTTTACGCGCTGCTGTGCGAAACGGCTTTTGCTCTAAAACGACAATAGGTAAAACAAAGATCCAGCGAAGATTCAAATACGCAATTACAGCAAAGAACGTATAATAACCAACTTGTCCCATCGTTGTCTTAAACAGTTCTCCTGTAATAAAATTAGGAATTTGAATTTGCGGTATTAATGCTGTTTCATATCCCATATTTAAAAGAGGTAACAATACGACAGCATATAAAATAAATCCTGGTAAGCAATATGTGAAAAGAGTAGGTAAATACGTTACGGTTTTATATAAAATCGGACGTAATTTCACCTTTTGTCTTTTATGAGCGAAATATGAAATAATAATAAGCACCGCAAATTCCGTAAAGATAAGAAACAGTGCTAACAAGGACAAAATTACAATTGCTAAAATGCCGTATGGCGTTTTTAAAAACGCTAATAATTCATCATTCGTCGCATTTGCATAACCACCAAAATACAATAACTTATTAAAAATGATCCCAAATAGCGGGACAAATACAATCGCTGCTAATAATTTATAAGCAAGTTGAAAGGTTAATACATTCCAAAAAGCAAATTTAACTGTTTGAAAGGAATGTCTCATTACTCCTGGTATAGATAGTCTTTTACGGTGTTGCATATATTCCTCCACATTCTAAAACGGTATTTGAGATGGATTCCACATTTCCAGTTCTAATCCATCTTTTTAATAATAATATATTCCGCTTAACATGAACACTCTTATACATACAATGAAAAAAGTGATGGCTACTTCCCATCACTTCTTTCATCTGCTCTATTTTTTCTCTAGTCCTTGCCCAAATGCTTTCAAGAAACTAAAACCAAACGTAATAGCTCTGTTAATGTCTGGATCTTTTAATACTTTAAAGAAATCCATTACCTTCGTTTTTTTACCACTCTTTAATTCATCTGTTGCAAATTGTAATCCAGTAACTAAACTTGATGTAATTTGCTTTGTTACTTCTGGATCAACTGAGGATAATGCTTCCCCCGCACCCATCATATTGTTAAGTGCATTTTTAACTGGTTCACGATTTAATTGCTCCACAGCGATTTTTGAAACATCTTCCTTCGCAGCAAGTAAACTAATCGCCGCATCTAAAATACCAGCCTTCTGCAACTGTGCTAGAAGCTGCATCGTTTCTTCTACTGCTTCACGATTATTAGATAGCTCATTTAGAAGTTCATCTGCTACTTGCTGTTTCTGTTCTTCCTCTGTTACAACTTTCTTTTTAATTAACGTAATTTCTTTCGCCACTATCTCCGCCCCCTAGTCCACAAGTGATACGTATTGTTTTCTTTGCCACTTTTGCTCGATTTCAACACCATTTTGCGGATTACGCTTTTTATCTCGCGGGTTTGAAGATGGTAACGGACGATTTCCTTTTTCACGTAATACACGCATTTTCACCATCGTTTGTTTATATGCTGGTGTACACGTATAAAGGTCTGTTGCCGTCCCAGTTAAAATGTTGATTGCCTCTTCATTTACTGTTGCATGCATTGGTAAATATAACTCTTTCCCCGTTACACGATCAGTAATAAGCGCTTGTACTTTAATTTTTCCAAATGGTGATGCTAATTCCACAAGACCACCATCTTTCACATTGCGCTCTATAGCAAGTTCTGGTGAAATTTCAACGAATACTTCAGATACTTTAGATAAAATACCAGCCGACTTATTCGTCATATTCCCTTCATGGAAATGTTCTAACATGCGTCCATTATTTAAAAGTAAATCATACTCATCTGGTGCTACAACTGGCGGTACCCATTCATCTAATGATAAACGAGCAAGTTTATCTGGGAAGTTAAATCCGTCTACATATAATAGCGGTGTATCGCTACCATCATGACTACCCCAACATAAACTATTCCATCCTTCTAGACGGTCGTACGTTGCTTGAGAGTATAACGGTGCAAGTGATGCGATTTCGTCCATGATCTCACTTGGACTTTCGTAATTCCAATCCCCGCCCAGTGCACGAGCAACTTTTTGTAAAATCCACCAGTCTGGCTTGGAATCACCAAGCGGTTTCAACACTTCATATAATCTTTGAATACGGCGTTCTGTATTCGTAAACGTTCCTTCTTTTTCTAAGCTTGGTGCCGCTGGTAAAATAACATCAGCAAAACGAGCTGTTTTTGATAAGAACATATCTTGAACAACGAGGAAGTCTAAATTCGCTAAAATATGTTGCACATGGTTCGCATTTGAATCGACTAAAGCCATTTCTTCACCCATGACATACATACCACGTAGTTTTCCTTCTTCTGCCGCAAGTAACATTGCGATATTATTTAATCCTGGTGCTTTCGGAATAGTTGTACCATATGCTTTTTCAAACTTAGCACGAAGCGTATCATCTGATACTGCTTGATAACCTGGAAGCCAGTTTGGTAATGTTGCCATATCACAAGCACCTTGTACGTTATTATGTCCTCGTAATGGGTATGCACCTGCACCAGGACGACGATAGTTACCCGTAACAAGTAGTAAATTTGAAATTGCTGCTGATGTCGTACTCCCTCCTGTATTTTGAGTTACACCCATTCCCCAAAGTATACAAGTACCATCTGCTTCATATACCATACGAGCCATTTCTTTCAGATTTTCTTTCGAAATCCCTGTAATTTTCTCTGTATAGTCCAGCGTATATTTTTCTACCATTTTGCTATATTCATCAAAATTCTTTACGTTTTCAGCTATGAACTTTTTATCATGCCAATCTTGATCAATAATATATTTTGTAATACCAGCAAGCCATACGTAATCCGTTCCTTGGCTCGGATGAATAAATAAATCCGCACGCTCTGCCATTTCATGTTTACGAAGGTCTGCTACAATCAGTTTTTGCTCGTGTAATTTATGAGCACGTTTTACTCTCGTAGCAAGTACAGGATGTCCTTCTGTTGGATTCGCACCAACGATAATAACAAGACCTGCTTCAGCTATATCTTTCACTGTTCCAGCATCCCCACCCATACCGACAGTTTTAAATAAACCGTCTGTCGCTGGAGATTGACAGTAACGAGAACAATTGTCCACATTATTCGTGCCATATATTTGTCGAGCTAGTTTTTGCATAAGATAGTTTTCTTCATTCGTTACTTTCGAAGAAGAAATAAATCCAAATGCATCGCTGCCGTATTCAGATTTAATATGCTGCATATTAGATGCAACAACTTCAAGAGCCTCTTCCCAAGTGGCTTCAACAAACATATCTCCTTGACGAATTAATGGCTTTGTAATACGATCTTCACTATTTACAAAGTCCCATCCAAATTTACCTTTTACACATGTGGAAATGCCATTAACTGGTGCATCTGAAACAGGTTGCACTTTTAATATATGGCGATCTTTCGTCCATACTTCGAATGAACAACCGACACCACAAAATGTACAAACAGTTTTTGTTTTATTAACTTTCGTCTTACGCATTGCAGCCTCTACTTCTGAAACCGCTAAAATACTACTATATCCAGGCTCTACATCCTTTACAAAATCAATCATTGGATCTAACACATCTGGTTTTAATCCTGTCATGAATCCAGCTTCACCTAGCATTGTTTTTTCCATTAACGCATTACACGGACATACTGTTACACACTGCCCACAACTCACACAAGATGAGTCATTTATACTTACACCATTGTCCCATATAACACGCGGACGATCTAAGCTCCAGTCTATCGATATAGTTTCATTAACCTGTAAGTTTTGACATACTTCTACACACTGTCCACAAGCAATACATTGATTTGGATCATATCGATAAAACGGATGTGACATATCCACTTCACAAGCACTTACTTTCGGCTCATACGGATATTTCTGCTCTTCAATTCCCATCATATGTACTGTATTATGGACTTTACAGTTACCGTTATTGTTATCACATACGGTACAATACAATAAGTGGTTTTCTAATATTCGGTCCATCGCCTCAGTCTGCGCCTCTTTTGCACGCTGTGACTGTCTTTCGATATGCATACCGTTCTCGAGCTTCGTTGAACAAGCACGCATTAACTTCCCATCTACTTCTACAATACACGTATCACAAGTTTGAATTGGATCTACTTCTGGTACATGACAAATTTGAGGATGTTCCAAATTACTCTCATTAAATAATTGTAGTATTGTCTTTTCACCTGATGCTGAAAATTCTTCACCATCTACGGTTACACGGACTGTCTGTTCTGCCATAGTTTCCCCTCTCCTTACAACCAACTGTACAATACAATTATGAATCCGTTTTCAAAATCGCATTACTGTACATATTTTTGAAACGCTCTGCCCAAATACTTTTCTTATGAAGTCGATTCTAGATGTTATAAGGTATAACTACGAAAGCTTGAAAATATCACTATTCTACAGTTCTATTATATCGTACATATACAATAATAACCAAAATAATCTGAGATCTTCTTGCTAATAGGTGTTTTTTATTTTCCCATTGTTTTATGATAAATATGGGAGAGAAATACAAATAAAAGGGGAATTTAATATGGGGCCAACGCAAGAAACTTCTACAATTGTACGCTATCAATCTGGTACATTTTCAAAACAACTTGATGAGATTGTTACAGAAACTCCTATTACTATTAAATTAAATGGTGAAGAATATGTAACAGTCGTATGCACACCAAATTATATTGAGGATATGGTAATTGGTTTTTTAATTTCTGAAGGAATTATTTCTTCCTATAAAGATGTCGAAGAACTATGGGTTCAAAAAGATAACGGAATTGTCCATGTAACATCATCAAAAGTAAATCCACTCTATCAAACTTTATATAATAAACGATACATCACTTCTTGCTGTGGAAAAGGTAGACAAGGTTTTATTTTCGTAAACGACGCAGCAAAAGCAAAAGATTTACATGATATACATGTAAAAATTACTCCTGAAGAATGCTTTTACTTAATGAATACTTTACAACAATCTTCCACTACCTTTCGCCAAACCGGCGGTGTTCACAATACCGCCCTATGTGATCGAAACAATATCCTCCTATCAAGAATGGATATTGGAAGACATAATGCATTAGATAAAATATACGGTCATTGTTTGCGCAACGATATATCTGTTAAAGGAAAAATCATCGCATTTAGCGGGCGTATTTCATCCGAAATTTTACTCAAAGTCTCAAAAATCGGATGTGAAATTGTTCTATCTAAATCCGCTCCAACAAAACTAGCATTGCAACTCGCTCACGATTTAGGCATTACAGTCGTAGGGTTTATTAGAAATGAATCCTGCAATATTTACACACATCCACATCGAATTGATGGTTATCAATCGGATAACTAAAATAACTCCTCGATCGAGGAGTTATTTTAGTTATAAAAATGTAATATATTAAACGCTTGAATAGTTAATAAAGTTAATATATAATTTCATTACATATTAAAAAACCAAACATTGTAGCATATATCTTTTCATTCTTTTACAAATTAAAAGAGACTGCTAACAAAACGCATACACAATCTTATAAAAGTAATGGATTTATTTGAAATCCACCAGGGAGGTTACAACGATGGAAATTCGCTTATTAACAACAGAGGACGCAGAAATATATTTAAAAGTTTGTATGGAAGGTTTAACGAAGAACCCGGAAGCTTTTAGCTCTTCTTATGAAGATGTTCTTAAACATGAAGATCCTGTAGCTGCTATGGCAAAACGATTAAGCAATCCGGATAAGTATACTCTAGGTGCCTTCAAAGATAACGAGTTAATTGGTATCGCTACTTTAGAAACAAAACCTTTTATTAAACAAGAACATAAAGCAAAAATCGGTTCCGTTTTTGTTTCCCCAAAAGCGCGTGGCCTTGGAGCAGGACGAGCTCTAATTAAATCAATTATTGAAAATGCCGATACATTACATGTAGAACAACTTATGCTTGATGTTGTAGTTGGTAACGCTGGTGCCAAAAAATTATATGAATCATTAGGTTTCCAAACTTACGGCGTACAAGAACGTTCATTAAAACATAACGGTCAATACTGGGACGAGGAACATATGGTTCTGTTCTTAAATGATTAATACTTCAATATAAAGTGAAACTTTACTCAGTGGGGGATTTTCCCAAAAGCATCTTTTTATTAAAAAAGGTGCTTTTTTCATTACAACAATGTAATCTTCATGTCACCTTTATCGATCGTACCAAACCTTTCCATTCATTATACTAAAAATATAAAGTAAAACTTTACTCAGTGAGGAAATCCATCCTTAACTGATCATGAAATGAACGTATAGCATTCAATTGATATGTAGAGGAGAATGTGACATGAAACAAAACAAACGAGCTATGCTTTTAATATTTACTACAGCAATTGTAACTTCTGGGTTAGCAATTTTACCTTGGTTTATTATATAGAACGATTCCCCTAATAATGAAAAAAGCTTATTGCTCCTTAAGAAGCAATAAGCTTTTTTTATATTATAAAATCCCCAAAATTTTATTTACACAACTTATAATAATAACCATAGATACGGCAATGCACATGACAACCGTATTACGATCTTGCTTTTCTTTTTTTGAAATTTCTTCTTTTGGATTCATGTGTATGGTCTCCTTTTAAAAAAAGTGTGAGATAGGAAATTTTTCTTATCCGATGCGAGGTGAATACGAAAACCCTCTCTATCTCACATACACAATAGAATGGAATTGTCATTTTATAAATAAAATGACATGACGTTATGTCGCAACATAGGGTATTTTGTGTCGCTACGTTTTCTATTATAAAAAATAGTTGTGCAAAACTAGTGCATTTTTTATGTCAATTACTCTGAGCGAAAAAATAACTCTTCCACTCAATCACATAAAAAGAGTTTTTTATTCTTTTCATGTAAACTATACAAGTAGAATGAACAGTTTGGGGTGCACAAGATTATGGTAAAAATTTTATTAGTAGACGATGAAGAACGCATGTTACGATTATTAGATCTGTTCTTAAGTCCTCGTGGCTATTTTTGTATGAAAGCTACCTCTGGCCTTGAAGCACTAAAGTTAATAGAACAAAAAGACTTCGATATTATTTTGTTAGATGTTATGATGCCGAATATGGATGGATGGGATGCTTGCTATCAAATTCGTCAAATTTCCAACGTTCCAATTATTATGCTAACAGCCCGCAATCAAAGTTACGATATGGTGAAAGGTCTCACTATGGGCGCAGATGACTATATTACAAAACCATTTGATGAGCATGTATTAGTCGCAAGAATCGAAGCTATATTACGTCGTACAAAGAAAGATGGATTTGTCAGCTTCAATGGTATTGAGTGGGATAAAACAAAACATACTGTCACAGTTCATGATGAAAAAATCTCCCTGACACCTATCGAGTTTTCGTTACTTGGACTATTTTTACAAAATACAAACCGTGCTTATAGCCGAGATGATTTAATCGAAAAAATTTGGGGTTATGAAACAGACATTGAATATAGAACAATCGATTCACATATTCGTAATATCCGCGATAAATTACGCAAAAAAGGATTTCCTGTTGAAGATTACTTAGAAACTGTCTATAAAGTCGGATATAAATGGAAAAGTGAATAATTACTTCGGTCAGTGGACAATAGTATACCACTGACCCTTTATATGAAATAAGGTATGGTGAGAAAATGAGTAAACTTTCACTTAAAGTTGGGACATACTTTTTAATATTAGCTTTATGTATTGAAACAATTGCTTTTGTATCTTTTTACAAAAGCATTTCAACAATGCGCATTGAGGAAGAAACACTTGCTCTTTTAGAGAAAGGAAATCGCTATAGTAAAATTATTAAAAAACGCGCGAAGTGGGATGTATATTCTAAAGAAAAGAAACTCATGGAAAGCGCTGAACACAGTAAACGGCCTAAACGTGCTATGTACCCCGAGTTTGATATCAACACTGCGGCTGAACACTTAGTTGAATCAGAATTAATTGCTAACTCTGATATAGCTATCATTATAACGGACAATAACGGCAAAATTATTTCTACCTCAGAACCTGTAACAAAAGAAATGCAAAAACAACTTACTTGTAAAACAGAGACTATCCCAGAAGGTGGATTAATTAACGAAAAAAACTGGAAAAAATCAAAATTCATCTCAACAGTAAGCCCGCTGGAACTTCAAGGATTTCAAGGTAAGTTGTATATGTTATTAAAGACATCTTTCTTAGAAAATATGTTACTTAAACTCATGAATCAATTTCTTATCATTAGTGTTTTGACAATTATTTTAACGACTATTTCTGTCTTTGTTTTTTCTCGTGTTATTACAGAACCGCTTATAAAAATGAAGAGGGCAACAGAAAAAATGTCAAAATTAAATACACCAATTCAATTAGGTATTAAACGGAATGATGAACTTGGAAGTTTAGCAAAAACGATTGAAGATTTATCTAGTGAACTGACTTATATGAAAAAAGAACGCAATGAATTTCTCGCTAGTGTTGCCCATGAGCTATTAACTCCATTGACCTATATGAAAGGTTATGCGAAGGTAGCAAAGAGAGACTCTTTAACGAAAGAAGAGCGTGAAGAATACTTACAAATCATTGAGGATGAAACAGATAGTGTAACTGATCTCGTCCAAGATTTATTTATGCTAGTGCAATTAGAACAACATCAGTTTGTTATAAAAAAACAAAAAGTTATTCTTCAACCATTTTTAGAACGAATGGTTGAAAAAACAAAAACAACATTAACTAACAAACAAATGCAACTCCATGTATATTGCAAAGATGATTTAGAAGTTTGCATAGACGAAAGACGTATGGAACAAGTTATGTTAAATTTATTACACAATGCTTATCAACATTCGCCAGAAAACACATCTATTACGATACGTGTACTCGCGAAAACAGATTCTTTTACAATAAGTGTAGATGATGAAGGAGAAGGTATTCCCGAAGAAGATATCCCCCATATTTTTGATCGTTTTTATCGTGTTGATAAATCCAGAACGAGAGCTACTGGCGGAAAAGGTATCGGGTTAGCTGTTGCAAAAGAAATTGTAGAATTGCATAACGGTTCCATTCTAGTAACAAGCCAATTAGGAGCAGGAACAAACTTTATAATTGAGCTACCTTTTGAATAAGATGCGTGTGAAAACACCAGTAGTAGTAAACACTACTGGTGTTATTTTGTCATAAAATCAGCTCATATAAGCTAAGCTTTTGAAATTATTCTTATTTCAATATAAAATAAAGGTACATTTGTCAAAGATTTGGAGGGTGATACAATTGGATATCCATGTATTAACAAAAGACGAAGCTGAAATTTACTTAGAACTTCGTGTAGAAGGATTAAAGCAAAATCCTGAAGCTTTCAGCTCTTCTTATGAAGATATTATTAATAAAGAGTGTGCGATTGAATATAAAGCACAAAAATTAGCACAAGATGAAAACTATACGCTAGGTGCATTTAAAGATGGACAATTAATCGGGGTTGCAACACTGGAAACGAAACCATATGTAAAACAAGAACATAAAGCTAAAATCGGTTCTGTATATGTGTCTCCAAAAGCACGCGGACTTGGAGCAGGAAAAGCACTTATTAAAGAATGTCTTGAACTTGCTAAATCTTTAGAAGTAGAACAAGTTATGCTTGATGTTGTTGTTGGCAACGATGGAGCAAAAAAACTTTATGAATCATTAGGATTTAAAACATTCGGTGTACAAGAACGTTCATTAAAATATAACGGACAATATTGGGACGAAGAGCATATGGTCTTATTCTTAGATGAAAATAAATAACAAAAAACATCCTCTCTTATATGAGGATGTTTTTTACTTTCTTCTAAACCACGCTGTATTTAATAGTTGAATCGCTTTCGCAATTTCTTCTTCTGATAAAATCGCAAACCCAAGTAAAACTACATTTTCAGGTGCAGTACCATCTTTATAGTACGTAGAAACAGGATATATTTTAATACTATATTTTGCAGCTTCTTTAATTAGTTCTTCTTCTCGCATTCCATTATGCACTTTTAATAAAATGTGTAATCCCGAATCTTCCCCTATCACTTCAACACGATTAGAGAAATACTTCTCTATTTCAAAAACAAGTCGATCCCTCTTTTTCCGGTAGACGACACGCATTTTATGAATATGTTTTTCCCAATAGCCTTCATTTAAAAACCTTCTTATCACTTCTTGGTCCATCCTTGAAACACTTTGTGTATAAAATAAATATTGCTGTTGATACTTTTTAATTAATTTCTTCGGCAACACCATATAACTCATCCGTAGCGATGGCAATAATGCTTTAGATAGCGTCCCCATATAAATAACTTTCCCCTCTGTATCTAACCCTTGCAGCGCCGGTATAGGCTTTCCAGAATAGCGAAATTCACTATCATAATCATCTTCAATAATATACCTGCTCTCTTCTTTCTTTGCCCATTGTAAAAGCTGCATCCTTCTCGTAATAGGCATAATCATTCCATACGGAAACTGATGGGAAGGTGTAACAAATACAACATTCGCATTGCTATTTTCTAAATCTGCAATACAAATTCCATCTCTATCTAAAGATAACATTTGAACTCTTGCTTCTCCCTGTTCAAAAACAACCATCTTCCTATGATACCCTGGGTTTTCAACTGCATAATTGCTTCCCTTTAACAATTGAAACAATAGTTTCACTAATATTTGTGTTCCCGCTCCTAATACAATTTGACTAGCTGAACAACGCACACCTCTAGATTCATACAAATAATTCGTAATCTCTTCTCTTAAGCTCGCTTCCCCTTGAGGGTGTCCTAGAAAGAGAAGTTCGTTATTATGCGGCTGCCATACTTCATTTACAATTTTCCGATACATATTGAATGGAAAAGCATTTGTATCAATTCCTGTTTGTGTAAAGTCAAATTTATAACTCTTCTCCTGAAACGGTACTTCTTCTATTCTCTCTCCGCTATCCTCTACATGAACCATTTGCTCAATCTTGCATACAAAATAACCTTTTCTCGATATCGACTCAATATAACCTTCTGCAAGTAATTGTTCGTACGCTGCCTCTACTGTATTTTTACTTACTTGTAAATGTATCGCTAACTTTCGCTTAGCCGGTAATTTCGTAAAAGGGACAATCGTTCCATCTTTAATCTCTTTTTTTATATACTCATACAATTGCACATACAATGCTATTTTACTTTTCGTATTTAAATTAGGCGTTAATTCTAACATAATATCTGACCCCTTAATAAAACTAAAATCTGATACTTTTTACAGTGCCAGAAGTTATATATAATTCCTTTTATCATGTCACACATAAAAAATCAAATACTCGAGAGGAGATGCATGATCATGAACAAAAGTAGACGGATTGGACTCATTATGATTATTACAGGAGCTACCTTATGGGGATTATCTGGCCCGATGATTCAGTGGCTATTTCAACATACTAACGTATCATCAATTGATTTTTTAACAATTCGCTTGTTGCTTGCTGGAATATTTATTTTATTTTTCTTACTTATAAAGAAACAAAATATTTTTCAAATTTGGAAACACCCTAGATATGCTATACAACTTATTATTTTCTCTATTCTGGGCATGCTCGGTGCGCAATACGCCTTTATCGAAACGGTTCATATTAGTAACGCAGTCACAGCGACATTATTTCAATTTCTTGGTCCTGTTCTTATTACCATTTATGTCGCATTTGAACAACGAAAATTCCCTGCTTCTATGCAACTACTCTCAATTATAACTGCGCTAACAGGAACATACTTTATTATTACAAACGGTTCAATTGAAAATATCGTTTTATCGAAAGAAGCCATTATTTTTGGCCTATTAACAGCAATTGGATTTGCATTTTATACCCTTCATCCAGCTTCTCTTATTAAAGAATGCGGTACAACTGTAGTAATTGGCTGGGGGATGTTAATCGGTGGCATCGCCCTGCTTATTTGTAATCACTCGTTTGGATGGAATCAGCTTTCACAAACTTTTACACAAAAAACTTTTTCTATGCTTATTCTTATCATCATAAGTGGCACTCTTTCTTTCCTCCTTTATATCGGTAGTCTGAAATATTTAGCAGCTACAGAAACAAGCATTTTATCTAGCATTGAACCGCTAGTAGCTGCCATCGTTTCAATCGCTTGGCTAAATGAATCCTTTGGATCCTATCAATTATTAGGCGGCGTATGTATCGTTCTTTCGGTTATTTTCTTAACGATGCCGCAAAAAGAGAGAGAACCAACCTTTTCAACTGAGCAAATATAAAAAATGTCAAAAGAGGTCGTACAAAACTTACGACCTCTTTTAACGTTTTAAAGGAATTGTCCCGCCTTCTAGCAAATACAATTACACTAACAATAAAAATTAGGAGTGTGGCACCATGAAAAAAATCGGAACTATGCTACTTTTCTCCTTTCTCATTACTGGCTGTGCGCAAGTGCAACCCGATTCAAATGTACCTAAAAAAGAAATACTAGAAACGTCATCCTCTCAAATTAACGCACCTTCCTTTTTTCATCTTAGTGTTTTAAAAGATGTAAATTGGGAAGAAGCCCCATCCTTCGTAGAAGGAAAAATACCGTTAAAAGGTATCGAAGAAAAAATCGCAATGGCTGATAGCCCTATTATCGCAAATGAACAAAATGAAATAATGTGGTACTTTCTAGATCCTGAAATGCCAACAGGAAAATTATCTATTATTGCGCTAAAACAAGGATCTGTAACTCCAACACAAGTACTCTTTCAACAAGAAACTTCCAAACAAACTTGGACTGCTTCAAATACAATCGATTCTACTACAAGCGAACTCCCTCTCACTATGTCACTACCTTCATCTGGATTATGGGTATTAAATATATATGTGAATGAAAAATATTATGATCAGTTTGTAATTACTGCTGAGTAAGTTAATAAAACTAATATACTTCCTTGCACCCACTGAATTTTGAGCGGGAGTCTTACTGCCAGCAAATAGCGAGATGAATAGTGGAGGAACATCAATAATTCTACACTTCTTCATTATTTTAATTTCTTACCTCAAAAAAGCAGTGCCTTTTTAGGCACTGCTTTTAACTATTAATAACTTGGCATTTTCGTAATCTGTGCCACTCCTGAATCAATGGCTGCTTTTGCTACTGCTTCTGCAACACTCGGAACAACTCTTTTATCTAATGGATTCGGGATTACATAATTCGCATTACGTTCTTCGTCCGTAATGATGTTAGCGATCCCATATGCTGCCGCTAATTTCATCTCTTCTGTAATATCAGTCGCGCGCACATCTAACGCACCGCGGAATATTCCTGGGAACGCCAATACATTATTTACTTGATTCGCATAATCCGAGCGCCCGGTTCCTACTACAGCTGCCCCAGCCTCTAATGCATCCTCAGGGAAGATTTCTGGAACTGGATTCGCCATTGCAAACACAATTGCTTTCTCATTCATCGTCTGTACAAGTTCTTTCGTTAATACGTTAGGTGCAGATACACCGATAAAGATATCAGCCTGGTGAATCGCTTCTTTTAACGTTCCACGCACATGTTCTCGATTTGTCTTTTTTGAAACTTCAATTTGTGCTTCGTTCATCCATGCTTCACCTTCACAAACAATACCTTCTAAGCTAACTAACGTAATGTGCTTTGCACCAGCCTTTAATAATAATTTTCCAATTGCAATTCCTGCCGAACCCGCACCGTTAATAACAATTTTCACATTATCCACTTGTTTGCTAACAACTTTTAATGCATTAATAACAGCTGCTAAGACGACAATAGCTGTTCCATGTTGATCATCATGGAATACAGGAATATTCGTTTCTTCTTTTAATCTTTTTTCAATTTCAAAACAACGCGGTGCTGCAATATCTTCTAAATTGATTCCTGCAAACGTAGGCTCTAAATTTTTCACAAGGGTAACGATTTCATCCACATCCGTTGTTCCTAAACATAACGGGAAAGCATCTACATTCGCAAATTTTTTAAATAATATACTTTTCCCTTCCATAACAGGCATAGCCGCTTTCGGTCCAATGTTTCCTAAACCGAGTACCGCTGTTCCATCTGAGACAACTGCCACCATATTACCACGTGCTGTATAGTCATACACTGTTTCTTCATCCGCCGCAATTGCTTTACAGGACTCCGCTACACCTGGTGTATATGTCAGGCTTAAATCATCCGCTGAATTTACTTCTACCTTACTTGTAATCTCAATTTTCCCTACTAACTCTTTATGTAATAACAATGATCTTTCATTAATTTGATTTTCTAACATACTTATAATCTCCCCTTAATTTGACAAGCTAGCTATATGAATATAGCTAGCTTGTTTGATCATGAAAACATTTTTAATAAAATTGTCGCCGTTACAACCATTGCTGCCCCGCCTAAACGTGTTGAAATTTGCGCAAACGGCATTAATTCCATACGATTTGAAGCTGATAAAATAGCAACATCTCCAGTTCCACCTAAACCGCTATGACATCCAGTTACAATCGCTGATTCAACTGGATACATTTTCATCACTTTCCCTACAAGAAAACCTGACGCTACCATTGTAAGAACAACCGATGCACACACAACAACATATCCTACTGAAAGAACTGCTGCTACGTCTTTTAGCGGAATATATAGCAATCCTAGTCCAACCATTAACGGCCAAGTTAAATTCTTCGAAATAAATTTATATAAGTGGAATGCTCCTTGCTCCATTTTTGCTGGCATTAATTTAAAGTATTTCACAAGTGCTGCTGAGAAAATCATAATGATTGCCCCAGGAATACCGATGAACTTAGAAGCAAATCCTCCGAAGATGAAGAACGTACATGCAATTAATAAACCTGCTCCCATTAATGAAAAGTCAATTGGCTTCTCTGTATTTTGTTCTTTTAATAACTCTGCTTGATTGTCTGTTTTTACTAATACACCGTTACCACTAAGCTCCGGTTTCTTCTCACCTAAACGCTTCATATACCCTGCACTTACGATTGCGAACATATTTCCAATAATAGCTGCTGGAATAAGCTGTGATACAAACGTTGCTGATGATTCATTTAAAATATCACTATAAGCTAGCGATAATGGTAAAATCCCTTCCCCAATACCACCACTCACAATTGGTACGATGATGAAGAAGAATGTTTGCTTCATTTCAAATCCAAATAGTGAACCAACCAATAATCCTACTGCTACAGAAGCTAACGTCCCTACTACTAAAGGAATAAACATACGAACGAAACCTTGTACTAACACTTTACGGTTCATTCCTAAAATACTTCCGACTACTAAACAAGAAATATATAAATATAAAAAGTTCGATTTTTTCATTAACATAGTCGCAGCTTCCATTGAAGCTGGATTCATCCAGTTAAAAAATACAAGTAATGATGGAATAAATAACGAAAGTATTGCCGGACCGCCGATATTTTTTAAAATTGGAATTCTCATCCCAATGTCGCCTAAGAAAATACCCATGATCATAATAACTGCAAATCCACCAATCATATCTGCTGGCAATTTATTATATACAGATGCCCCATAAATAATAGCAGCCAATACTACATATAACGGTAAAGGTATAACACCGATTTTTACATTCATAATTTTAGAAGCGAAAGATTCTCTTTGTACTTCATTTCCTTCAGAAAATGATACCGCTTCCACATTCTTTTGAATTCCCATATGGCACCCCCTTGTTTTCTTAATAACAATATTAAAACGCTTTCAATAGTAAAAATAGTTTTTGTAAGTTTTGTAATTGATTTTGTAATTAAAAAAAGTATAAGCGACTTATAATAAGTCGCTTATACGTAAAACTCTATTTTATTTTGGTCAATACATCTTAATTTACTCACTGGTCTTCCTACATGTTGATACACCATTTCGTTTTCTAATACTCCAATGCTAGTCAAAAACATTACATATTTTCGAATAGAAACCCTTGAAACACCAACTAATTGCGCCATTTCCTCTGTTGTAAATGCTCGTCCATTCAGCGACTCGATCTTCTGCCAAATTAATTGCATCGTTTGCTTCGTTAATCCTTTCGGAAGCTCTTTAGTGACAGTAGGCTCTCTTTTTTCTTTTTGCAAAATTAACGAATCTAATTCCGATTGACTAATTTTTTTTTGTTCTTTCATGAAAGTAAGCTTTTCTCGATATATAGTTAACGCCTTTTTAAATCGTTCAAATGTAAATGGTTTAATTAAATAATCTACTACACCATATTGTAATGCTTTTTTAATGCTCCCCATATCATGTACAGCTGAAATCATCATAATATCGATCTCTTTTTCTTGGTTCCGAATATACATTAAAAGCTCAAATCCAGTCTCTTCAGGCATAAAAATATCAAGTAATACTAAATCTACTCGTGATTCCTCTAATACTTCTATCGCTTCTTTAACGGAGTTAACTGCTTGAACAAGTTCAAACCCTCCTACTTGCTCTAAATAATGCGTATTTAACATTGCTACCATCGGGTCATCTTCTACAATTAAAACTTTAATCATATTTGCCTCTCATCCCTACCTTTAGGTATTTCAATTGTTATCGTTGTTCCCTTTCCTACTAATGAATGCATATGAATTTCCCCATTTATTCGCTGTATACTTTCTTTTACAAGATACAAACCATAACCACGGTTATCTCCCTTTGTGGAATAACCTTTCGTAAATAATGCCCCTATTTCTTCTTCTGGTATACCTTTCCCCGTATCTTGTACTGTAATGATTAATGTATCCCCATATTGTATCTCAAGTTCAACTTGCTTCTTTTCACAATTCGTCACTGCCTCTAATGCATTATCAATTAAATTTCCGACAATCGTAATTAGTTCATGAATAATACTTTCATCATCTATTTCCGGCATGTAAGAATCTTCACTTATGATTAATTTTATATTTTTCTCTCTAGCATAGCTAAGTTTCCCAAGTAAAAAACCAGCAAATACTGGACTTTTTATTCTCTCCATAACCCCACCAATTTCATATTGATGCTCTGATACCATACCGCTTATATACTTCTGTAATTCTTCATACTGCTTCATGTGTGTAAGTCCTAATACGACATGCATTTTATTCATAAATTCATGCGATTGTGCCCGTAATGCTTCCGCATATAGTCTAATACCAGTTAATTCTTCTGCTAATTTTCTAACCTCTGTTTTATCACGAAATGTTGCAATTGCACCAACTATTTCTCCTTTTACATATAAAGGAACACGATTCGTCACAATCGTAATTCCATAAATATTTTGTTCTTCGTTTAATTGTACCTCTCCCGTTTGTAATACTTCTTTTATACGTGAATTAGGCATATACAACTCAACATCTTTACCGATAAAATCTTCTTCAAGTCCACTTTTCTTAAACAATCGTTTTGCCTCATTATTTATTAAAGTTACATTAGCTTCTTTATCTACAGCAATAATACCTTCCTTTACAGATTGTAGCATCGTATTTCTTTCTTCAAGAATTTTCGCTATCCTGTGAGGTTCAAGACCAAATAAACTTTTCTTTATATGTCTAGCTAATAATATTGCTCCTATAATTCCGACTAGTACTCCAACTCCGACACCAATGTAAATGATATATCTACTTTCCTTAACTCTCTCTTTTACATTATCTGCTGAAATACCAACTGCCACCGCTCCAAGTTGTTCACCTGTTTCAGAAAATACAGGTACAAACACTCGCATTGAAATACCTAAAGTTCCTTCTGCCAGCGATACATGTTCCTTTCCTTTCAATGCAGGCCCTTCATCTCCCCCAATAAAATGATGGCCTATTTTTTGAGGATTTGGATGTGATTTTCTTATTCCATTCATGTCCATAACTACAATAAATTGAACACCTGTGTTTTTTAATATTCTATTTGTATACGTTTGGATTGCAGAAGTATCTGCTTTCCCAATCAAACCATCGATTACAATTGAATCATTCGCCACAATGTGTGCAATTGTTTTTGCTTTCTCTGCTTGGCTATCCTCCGTCGTCCGTTCTACATTATGACTAATTAATATATCTGTCACAAGTAAAGAAAAAATTACAACTGTACAAACTAACAATGTAATCGTTTTCCATAAATTCCATAGTCTTTTTCTTTTTTTCATCCCGTTAATGACTCCCCTAATTGCTGAATAGAAAAATAAGTAAGGTGAAAATAATATCACCTTACTTATCTGCTGTTATTATACTTTAAATTTACTAGTCATGGCTTGTAGTTCTTCGGCCATCCCAGCTAAGTTTTGCGAAGCTGAACTAATTTCTTCCATTGAATTCACTTGTTCTTCTGTTGAAGCAGCAACACTTTGCATACTAGCTGTATTTTCTTCTGCAGCCGCTGCAATTTCATCAATAGCATTTGTCACTTCATTTGCATCTCCAGCAATTCTCTTCGTTGTTTCTACCATTTGATTAACTTGAGAAACAATATGTGTAGTAGAACTTAAAATTTCCGTAAAACTTGCTTTCGTTTTTGTTACAACATCAAGGCCTTGTTGAACTTCTCCATTCACATTATCCATCGCCTTAACAGTATGTTCAATATCCGCCTTAATTTCTGCAATTAAATTTGCAATCTCTCCAGATGATTCTCCTGATTGCTCCGCTAATTTTCTAACCTCATCAGCTACAATAGCAAACCCTCGGCCCTGTTCACCTGCTCTTGCCGCTTCAATAGCCGCATTTAAAGCTAATAAGTTCGTTTGAGTAGCGATGTTTTGAATCGCTTCAGAAATAGCTCCTACCTGCTTTGATTTCTCATCAAGAAGTTTAATAATAGCATCTGACTCGGATACCGATCTAGAAATAGACTGCATTTGTTTTGCTGTTTGTTCAACCAATTCTTCCCCTTCTTCAGCTCTTTCTCTCGCATGTAATGAGGAGATAGAAATTGATTCCGCGCTTCCAGTTACATCTTGAATTGCTGTATTTACTTGTTGTAATGTAGCCGCACCTTCTTCAACACCTTGACTTTGTGATTCAGCCCCACCTGATACTTGTTCCATTGCAATTGTAATTTGATCTGTCGCATCATTTGCTTGCTGTACGCTCGCTGTTAACTCTTCAGCCGATGCAGCGACATGCTCTGCTGAAAAACTAATTTGAGTAATCACATCTTGTAAAGAGGCAGACATTTCATTAAATGAATTCCCTAATTTCCCTATGTCATCCTTGGAATGGATTGTAATTTTCTCTGTCAAATCTCCCTTACTAATTTTATGTGCCGAGTCAGCTATTTTTCTTAATGGTCTTGTAATAGACTTTGTAATGAAATAAATCAATACACTACCACATACAATAGCGATAGCAATGACAATCAAAGTCTTATAAAACACTGGATTCGCAGCTTGAGTAATTTCTTCGTCGAACATAACTCCAACTACTTTCCATCCTGTTTTCTCATTTGTTGCAAAGATTAAATTCTTTTTATCACCTTGTTCTGTATAAGACACATTTCCTTGTTTTTCTTCATAAATTGGTTTAATCCACGGATCAGTAACTTTTGCACCTGGTTTTCTAGATGGATGACTAACAATTTGCTTATTTTGATCTAGAATAACTGCATAACCTTTTTCACCAATGTTAATCATTTTGGAAATTTTTAAGATGTTATCTAAATTTAAGTTAATTCCTATAACACCTTTACCATCTTTTACTTCTTTAGCAATTGTCACTACCATATTTTTAGTAGATGCTGATTGATATGGTGCAGTAACAATTACTTTCCCTTTATTTTCATGTGCTTCTTTATACCAAGATCTATCTGTTGGATTATACCCATCAGCCATTTGGATAAATGGTTCTCTTATAAACTTTCCCGTCTGTGTTCCAATATAAATACCTTCTACTTCTGGATGGAGTTTTATATATTGAGCTAACTTCGTTCTTACTATTTCTTCTTGTCCGTTTGGATATGTATCCTCTGTTAAGACGTCTGCAAAGTACGCCGCATCAACAAATTTCTCTTCTATATTTTGAGAAATAACAGTATTTAAAACAGAAATATTTTCCTTTGCTTTACCTGTAATTTGTTGTTCAAAATTTGTTTTGGCAGTTTGATATGAAACACCACCGATAATAAGTCCTGGTATAGTTAAAATAAGAAAAAATGAAATGATTAATTTTTTCTTGATACTCATACATTTAACCCAGTTAAATATTTTTTGCATAATAAGCCTCCTTTATGTAATGTGAATACTTGTGTAATTTTATACAATTAACATATATAAAACAATATATAATGATAACATGTAATTTTTTTGTCAATTATGCGTTTTTTCATATTCACTACTTCTAAAGATTTAATCATAAAAAATAAGAGAACTTCAGCTTATATAATAAGCTGAAGTTCTCTTATTTCTTAACAAAAACTCCCCTTACAATTCTTTACATCTATTTCTTTACTAATTCATTTAGAGCTTTTCACATAACTAATTGCCTGACTCCCCATTTGTACCCATGCCTCTTCAAAGTTTTCTCTTGGCACTTTTACATCTAGGCTATCCTCGAGAGGATCTCGAATATATACAAATTCCTTATCATATCCAATAAGCACTACACAATGTTCATTATACGTAATAGAAACATCTCCACTATTTGTTTCCCATGTAGTAAATTCATCTTCATCTAATGGCTCAAATGTTGCATTTGTAATCATGACTACCGGCTGTCCTGATTTTACACTCTTATAAAGTTCTTCTATACTCTTTCCTGTTAAGTCCACAGATTTGTTAGGTAAATACTTTTTCGCTAATTGAAAGAGTGGTCCATGATATACACCATATCCAGATTCAGAAAACGTATAAATATTTCCTACAAATCCTTCATTCGGATTCCCACGTACACCATCTTTCATAAAATCAACTTTCTTTATTTCATTTGCTAATTTCATCTTATCCACTGTAATACCTGCGTATTGTAACATCATCGCTAAGCTCGTCACTTCACAGCCTCTATCTAACTCTGGTAATTGCTGAATTAAAGGAACATTTGATAAGATAATCTTTTCATCATTATTACTAAATTCCGCTTCTTTTCCATTTTGTATATTGAAGAATGTTAACTTCTCCATATACTTTGTAATTCCATTTGTATATACATTCCATACTGCTATAGATAGTAATACTATACATATATACCACTTAAACCTCCGTATCACTCTCACGCCCTTTTTAGTTCGTTAAATAAGAATAAAACGCGTCAGCATCCGTTCGAATCACCGGTATAAAATTTAGTTCTTTTCCTTTTTCAGGCTGATTCTTTTTTATTTTTTCTGCTAATTCTTGAACGTTCATATTCATTTTGTCCATATTAAGCTCATCCGCCATTTGTAGCACTTTTTGTTCATTAATTTCGCTTAATACTTGATATATATCTTTACCATACAAATCAATATGATAATTTTTTGCTTCTTCCTGCACTTTTTTTTCGTACACTTCTTGCGCTAACGCTTCTATCTCTTTTCCTTTTTGTGAAATACCTAACTTCCCTGCTTCCTCTCTTACTTTCGTTCCGTAGATTTCTTCCGCAATGTCCTCTATTTCTTTTCCATTTGTCGAAATACCTAATTTACCCGCTTCATCATTAATTTTAATCGTATTAATTTGAGTAATTAAATTTACAATCGATGTATTTTCTATAGATATGCCTAACTTTAACGCTTCTTGCTTCACTTTTGTTTCATAGATTTCTTCTGTAAGAGTTCCAACATCTTTTCCTTCAATTGAAATGCCTAACTGTTCTGCTTCCCTTCCTACTTCTGTTTCATGGATTTCTTTTTCTAGCGTAATTTGTTCTTTTCCTTCCGTTTCAATACCTAGATTCTCCGCCTTTTCTTCTGTATGCACCGCATGTATCTTTCCATTATTTAATTGCTCTTTACTGCGTTGCGTGTAATCTGTCTTTCCTTTTGATGTTTCAGAAGGAGAGGCACCCCCTAGTATGCTTAAGCTCATTACTCCAATAGTGAATACCGTCATCATTTTCTTTTTCAAAATTAATTCCTCCCTCTTACACTTTCTTTTTCATCATTCCCTATACATAATTGAAATAACATTTTGATCGATATAATCTGCTCAAATACATTTTTATAATCGCTTCTTTATGCGACGAACTTTCTGTATATAATACATGTTATAAATAGTTTCTTAACTTTCCCTTAAAAAAGACGACCTTGTAAAAAACAAGATCGCCTTCTAACTCATATTCTTTGATTTTTAGGTAGGTTCACTTCAAAACAAGTCCCCTCTCCCCATTTGCTCTCTACTGATATTTTCCCGTAATGCTTTTCTACAATCCAATTCGCGATTGAAAGGCCTAATCCCGCTCCTTCTGACGCACTTCTCGCTTTATCTCCTTGATAAAAACGATTAAATAATTTTGGGATGTCCTCATCTTCCACTCCTATCCCGTCATCTTTCACTCGTATACGAATCGAGCTATTCGTTTGCGTACAATCGATTTGTATATGCCCACCTTCATTCGTATACTTCATCGCATTATCTAACAATATGACCATCATTTGATGGATTCTCTCTCTATCACCCATAAATGATACGTCATGCTCCACTTTCAATATCATCTCTTTTTCTTGATAGGAAGCAATTTCCTTATATGGATCTACTATCTCTTCTAACAATTTATCCATTTCAAATATTTTCTTATCCATCTCAATTTGATTAGAATCAGAACGTGCTAGCAATAATAAATTACTAACGAGTTTCGATAACCGCCTACATTCTTTTGAAATTGTAGAGATATCCATTGCTTTTTCTTCTATCGTAGCGGATGGGGATTGGAATAACACATCCGTTTTTGATTGAATGACTGCAAGTGGCGTTCTTAATTCATGTGATGCATCAGAAACAAACTGTTGCTGTTTTTCCCATGAATTTTGAATGGGTACGAGTGCTCTACCAGCTAAGAAAAAGCCAATTCCTATTGCACATAGACTTCCTATGCTACAGCCAATAACGAGAATTAAAAATAAAGTATTTAGCATCTCTTCTTCAGCTGTTATATCGCGTACGATTTGAACTATTTTTCCATCTTGTTGAAATGCAAACGTTCTAAAATATAGCCCTTGCACTTCTATATCTTGCAAAGAACCTGACTTTTTTGGAGCAAACATTTCTAAGTTTTCTTCAAAAATAAGACGGAATTTTGGATTTCCCGTACCTATCTCCACAGTTTTTCCACTCCAAGTTAACTTCATTATCCTAGGATCCCCAATTGGAGGATATCCCCTAATTTTTTTAGTTATTTTTTTATCATCTGAATTTTCTCTATGCTGAACGGCTTTGTCTATCGATTTATCTACTTCACTATAAATACGATTATACGTGTACGAATAAATAATACTACCTAATACGCCTATCAAAATGATAAATACTAATGAGTTCAATATAGTCAATCGAATACGCGTCTTCTGAAACATGCTTCCCTTTTTCATTGTTCTTTTAATATATATCCAATACCTCGAACAGTTTGAATATCTTTCTGATAACCGAATGGCTCTAATTTTTTACGTAAATGATGTACATACACTTCTACAATTGCTACTGTCGTATCTGAATCAAATCCCCAAACACGATCAAAAATTTGTTCACGCATTAAAATCTTTCCGCTATTTTGAACAAGGTACTCTAGAAGCTCATATTGTTTTAATGTTAACTTCATACTTTGTCCATCTACTTGAACGTCTTTATCTTTTCCGAACAGTTCAATCCCTTTATAACGAATAGTCTGCTTTGTTGTTAAACTACCGCTTCGTCGTAATAAAGCACGAATTCTCGCTTTTAACTCTGGAGCCTGAAATGGCTTAACGATATAGTCATCCCCACCAAAGTCCAAGCCTTTCACGCGATCTTCTAAAGAATCTCTCGCTGTCAAAAAAAGGACTGGTGTCTCAATCTTTTCATCTCGTATTTTTTGAATCACTTCAAACCCGTCCATCTCTGGCATCATCACATCAAGCAAAATGGCGTCATATATATTTTGTAATGCTAGAAATAATCCATCTTCTCCATTCAATGCTGTATCTACTTCAAATTCATCGCGTAATATTTGGACAATAGACTCTAATAAAGAAGCATTATCTTCTACTACGAGTAAGCGCATATTCTCACCTTCCACCATATTGTTCAATCCTATTTATAATTATATTTTAACGTTTTTCTCAATATAAAATTTGAAAGATTTATTATAAAAATTCTTTCTTAAATTTTTCTTAATAAAAAATTGAAAGAAATAAGACTCCCCTTATCTCTTTCAACTTTTTACTACGTATACCTTTTTACTCGGCAATTCTAAACAATTTAGCTGGCCACCATATACAGCACCGCCATCAATCCCTATAATACGATTACTACCAAAATACACGCCGCAATTCTCACTACCATGAAGTGTTTTTGTTTCCGTATGGCCGAATACAACAACCTTTTCGCCACTATATCCATTATGAAACTCATTACGAATCCACATTAACGTATATGGTTCACATTCCGAAACTCGCTTCAATGGCTCAACACCAGCATGTACAAATATATACTCTTCTATTTCAACGTAATGATCTAATTCTTGAATAAACTTTACATGTTCCTTTAAAACATTCGATTGTAAAATTGGTTTTTGGAAGGCTTCTTCATTAACCACAATATCTTTTTCTGCAAATCCATAGCTGTATAAAGTCTTATCTCCACCATTCCTTTTTACCCAATGGTTCCATGAACGTTCCTCATCAGTCGTTAACGCTTTAATCATCATATCTTCATGATTTCCCTTTAGGACGAGGGCTCCCTCTTCTTTTAACTCTTTTACCTTTTCAATTACAGCACGCGCATTGGGACCACGATCTACATAATCCCCTAATAAAATTAATTGATCCTTTCTTGCATCGTATTGAGCTTCTTCCAATAACTGTTCGAACTTTTCTATTTCTCCATGAATATCACTAATAACAAGAATCCTTTTCATATTATCCCCTTCTTTCTAAACCACTCTCTTTCTAATTATAGTTCAAAACAACAGAAATTTCTGAATCCATATTCAAAATCACGTTTCTTACAAATAAAACGATTATCCTTACAACAATGTAAGTCTCTTGTCATCCAATTCGATAGTTACAATTTCTATATTTCCTTATACTAAAAGTAAGAAATGAGACAAAAAACAAGGAGAGATGAGAAATGAAAAAAGTGATGGAAGTTGTAGTAGCAGTGGCAGAGGTTTTCGTAAATGGCAAACAAGTTGCAATGGAGTTAAACAAATAATGAAAAGGACAAGATTCATTCTAGACCCTTTACTCATATAAAAGAGATAAGACTTCTTCATTTTTTTGATCCCTTATCTCCTTGTAAGAAAACCGTATCCTGAAAAAGGATGCGGTTTTCTTATTGCCATATTCATTTACTTATTTATTATTCCTAGTTGATTATAAATAAGTAAAATCTCTGCTTAAATTGCTTTTAACTCAAGTTCTGAAAATCTCATTTTTCTCTTCCTTAGTTACTATGTATCTATCCCTCCCATCAAATAATTTTTTCAAAATAAAAATCCCATTTAAATACACATTACTGAATCTATCATACTAAATGACTTCTTCATTCTGTCTATCTAAATGGGATTATTTCACACTTGTTATTCCACTGGTTGTGGTTGTGGCTGTGGCTGTACTACTTCATTCGCTCCAGCTACCCTCAACATATTTGCAATATCTTTAAAACCTCTTTTTTCAGCATATTGCAGTGGCGTAATATTTTCCTTATTGGCCATATTTACATCTGCCCCGTGGTCAATAAGCATTTGAATTACTTTCTTATGATTTTCACTACCATTTCCTAATACGATTGCTTCTACTAAAGCTGTTCCACCACGAGCATTTCTATAATTCACATCAATATCTGTATGCTCTAATAATTCTTTTACAACCTCTACATGGCCACGTTCAGATGCAGAAATGAGTGCTGTTCCACCTGATTTAGTAATTTCATTCGTATTAACCCCTGCATTAATTAGTAGCTTTACAATGTCTGTATATCCTTCTCTACTTGCATAAAGAAATGGATTACTTTGTTTCTCATCTTTACTTTCAATATTAGCACCTGCACCAATTAATGCCTTAACTGTCTCTACATGATTTTGATACGTTGCTGCAAGGATAGGCGTTTCTCCGTTGTCACCTTCTACGTTTATATTGGCTCCATCTTGAATCAGCTTCATAGCTGTTTCTGTGTCTCCAAGAGTCGCAGAAAGTAGCAACTGTTTGTCCATTAAATTTATACTTTTTTCTTCTTTAGATTCTTCCTGTTCTTTATGCTTTTCTTTTTTCTTTTCGTTTTTCACATGAACCGGTTTCGATTCTGGCTCCTCTTGCTTATCGCAAGCCACTACCGTCATTAAAAGTCCTAATAACATACATAATAAAATTTTTTGTTTTCTCACAACTACAGCTCCTATGAAAGATAATGTTTTCTTAACCATTCCTCCATCACATACAATAACTCTTCTTGAGTACATTTATCCATAAGTTCTTTATATTCCTTCTTTAATCGGATTATCTAAACTTATACCTATGTTTCTCAACCTATATTAGCGAAGCAATTAGTTTAGCACGATTTTACCGCATTTGTATACATTTCTAAAAAGTGCATAAATGATTGCTTTAGGTTACTATATTCCATTGTAACCGTTCTTCTAAAAATTTTACACCTTTTCTATATTTGCACCTGAGTAATAATAAAAAAAGGACAACTATATAGTTATCCTTTTCTATTATTAATGATGTCCACCGTGATTTCCCTTTTTCGGGTTCCCCATCATTTCTTTATTCATTTCCCATTTATGCTCTGCTAGCTCTTTATATGAAAGAACTTTCCCTTTGTAGTTAGACACAAAGCTCTCTGCATCCTTTTTATTTTCAAATGAAATAACATTATAAGCCATCGGTGTTGTTATTGTTTTATCATATACGTAAGTCGCATCTTCTAATGAGATCCACTCTTTCGAATCATAATCACGAACAAATTTCTCTTTCGTCTTTTCACCTGGATTAATCTCCATCCATTTATACATACAACCAATATCATCAAATTTTAATGCTTTTCCATTTTCTAAAATGATTTCTGTTGCAAATTGATTATCTATTACCCCAATTTGGCAAATATCACATTTATCATGTTTCTCATCGATTGCCACAGCCTCTGCTTGTTTTTTGCCACATCCTACTATTGTAAAGACAAAGAATAAGCATATAGCAAGCATGACATACTTTGTTCTCATTTTATTTCCTCCCTAACCGTATCTTCCACAAGGAGCATATCAAAAAGTTGTGTGAGATTTGTGAAAAAATAATGTGCTTTTTGTAATATAAGGAACAAAAAAGATGTGTAGCCATTTCTACACATCTCTCATCATTCACAACCTGTAATTAATAAATCGTCTTCTAACGTAACTAATAATGTATTTGTATTAATTTGCTGCCCAGCAACTACATTTACTAATCTTATATTTCCACTGATACCGACTGCAACTTTTTCAAGCTCACCATTATTTTTTCGAATCATCATTAATTTTTCCCACTCATATACGTAAGAAGATTCATTAACAAAAATCTCTTCTACTTTTCCCTCATAAGAACTATAAATTTCTTCCATTCTCGTTTTCATATAAAATCTACTCCCTATTTCACACTTCAATATTTTCATCTTATTCTACCATTCTTACGGAGAGCTGCTTACCTTTTTAAAAATTCAAATTAACTACCGTGAACAAAATGAACAAAATAAAAATTATGCTTCTAATGATGTTATTTTTCAAATTATTTACCATTTGAATAAATGCTTTTATGATAAACAAAAAACATTTTTTCTGAATTTTCATTACATTTTGAAAGCGTAATCATTTTGAGGGGGAGATTACATGTTAGCACTACTTGGATTTGCGATGGTATTTGTCTTTATGTTTTTAATTATGACGAAACGTATGTCTGCACTAGTAGCATTAATATTAATTCCAATTACTTTCGCATTAATTGGTGGTTTTTATGCAAATATGGGACCTATGATGTTAGAAGGCATTCAAAAACTAGCACCTACTGGTATTATGCTTATGTTTGCTATTTTGTATTTTGGAATTATGATTGATAGCGGTTTATTCGATCCTGTCATTAGTAGGATTTTAAAATTTGTAAAAGGAGATCCTTTAAAAATTGTTGTTGGTACAGCAATTCTTACTATTATCGTTTCATTAGATGGTGACGGAACAACAACGTATATGATTACTGTTTCCGCAATGTACCCTCTATATAAACGCCTTGGAATGAATCCACTTATATTAGCTGGGGTTGTTATGTTAGGGGCAGGAGTGACAAATCTTACACCATGGGGCGGACCGACAGCTCGGGTTATGAGTGCTCTTGGACTAGACGCATCAGAGCTCTTTACACCACTTATACCAGGAATGATCGCTGGTGCAATTTGGGTAGTTTTCGTTGCTTACTATCTTGGGAAAAAAGAAAGAAAACGATTAGGAATTATGGATGTACAATATTTAAAACAAATGCAAACGATGGATGAGCAAGCTGCAACAGTGGAAGCTGCCGTTCATAAACGTCCTAAGCTTCTATGGATTAACTTTTTATTAACTGTTACCTTACTTGTCTGTCTCATACTAGAAATTATGCCGTTACCTGTTTTATTTACAATTGCTTTCGCTATTGCTGTTATGCTTAACTATCCGAACTTAGAACAACAGAAAGAACGTATTGCTTCTCACGCTGGAAACGTATTAGCGGTTGTTTCTCTCGTATTTGCCGCTGGAATTTTCACTGGTATTCTATCAGGAACAAAAATGGTAGATGCAATGGCTCAAAGTGTAGTCACTCTTATACCAGACGCGCTTGGGCCACAACTACCAATTATTACAGCTCTTCTTAGTATGCCGTTCACATTTTTCATGTCCAATGATGCATTTTACTTCGGAGTATTACCTATTTTAACGAAAGCTGCTGCTGCTTACGGAATTAGTGCAGCTGAAATGGGACGTGCTTCCTTACTTGGGCAACCTGTTCACTTATTAAGCCCTCTTGTCGCTTCCACTTATTTATTAGTCGGAATGGCCAAAGTTGATTTTGGTGAACATCAACGCTTTACGTTACTTTGGGCAATTGGAACGACAATGGTGATGTTGATTACTGGAATTGTAATTGGGATTATTCCAATATAAGATAAAAACAGTAGAGGACATAATATCCTCTACTGTTTTTTATTATGAAGAAACAAGAAAATACCTTCTTTCCGGTCTCCCTACACTCCCATATGTAAGCTCCGCATGTACTTTCTTTCCAGATATTAAATACTCTAAATAGCGCCTCGCTGTTGATCGGCTTACCCCAACCATCGAGCTTAACACTTCTGCTGTAATTCCTTCTTCATTCACTGTTAACATATGCTTTTTTATTTTTGCTAAAGTTAAAGGATCTATCCCTTTCGGAGCATATTCCATTTCATTTCCCTTTACGCCTCTTTGAGACCATAAATGTTCTATTTGTTCTATAGATAATTGATTAGTTTTCTTTAACTGCACAATCTTTTTTTGGTAACTTTCCAAACTCGCTTTAAATCGGTCAAACATAAGTGGCTTTACGATATAGTCTGTTACTCCGCCTCGTAGAGCATGTCGCACTACATCTGTTTCCGATGCAGCTGTAATCATAATAATATCTGTATCATGTAAATTATTCCTAATATATGTGACAAGTTCCGTTCCTTGCATATCAGGTAAGTACACGTCTAATAAAACGAGCTGTGGCTTCACAAGATCTAGCCATTCTTTCGCTTGTTCTCCAGTCGTTGCTGTTCCAATTACTTTAAATCCCTCAATCTTTTCAGTAAAACGACGATGAATGTCCGCAATTCGAATATCATCTTCTACAATCAATACTTCAATCTCCTCACCCATTACAATTCGCCTCTCTCTTTTGGTAATGCAATAATAAACAATGCACCACCTAAATCCCCTTTTTCGATTGCAATACTTCCATTTAAATCTTCTACTAACTCTTTTACTTTTGCTAATCCATATCCTCGCTTCCCGCCTTCTTTCGTCGAGAAGCCTTTATAGAATATGCTAGTAATGACTTCATCATGAATCCCTTGTCCTGAATCTTCCACTTCAATTACAATTTCTTCTCCGATATCAGTTACAAACATTCTGACCTTCTTATCATTCTCTTCATTTCTTTCAATCGCTTCAAATGCATTCGTAATTAAATTTCCTAAAATAGAAACGACATAATTGCTCTCAATGTGCGGGCTTAATTTGTCTAAACTACTTTCTCGATCTAGCATAAAATCAATCTTCAACTCTCTTGCTCTATTATAAAATCCAATTAAAATCCCACCTAACCATGGATTTTGAATTCGCTTCATAATAAATTGAACAAAATCTTGATATACCGCTGTTTCCTTATGAATAAGCTCTAAAGCATCTTCATATGATTCTAACTGGATAAGTCCTGAAAGCGTATACAATAAATTGTTATATTCATGCGTTTGCGCTCGCAATGCCTCTGTATATTGCTTCGTCTGAGACAATTCTGCTGTTAACTGATCCATTTCAGATTTCAACCGTAAGCTCGATACAACGCCAGTTACTTTATTCTTTACTTTAATAGGTAGACGGTTCGCAATCACAGCCTGCCCTTTTATATTTAATTGACGATCAAACTGTTCTTCACCAGTTTGAAGTACATCTAGTATCGTTGAATTAGGAATTACATTTAAAATAAATTCTCCAATAATATTTCGTTGTTCATCTAGCGAAAGAATATCATAAGCTGCTTGATTGACTAAGCTAATCATGCCCTTTTGATCAATGACAATAATCCCTTCACGTACAGATTGAATCACTGTACTATGCTCTTCATATAAAGAGGAAATTTCTTCTGGCTCCATCCCAAACATCATTCTTTTTATACTTCCTGCTAAATATATAGAACCAATTATCCCGATTAAAAGACCTATTATCGTAATCCAAAATACACGCTTTCCATACACTTCTACCGCTCCATGAATATCATCCATTGAAAATCCAACAGACACCACGCCAATAATTTCATTTTCCTGATTACGGATTGGAACTTTGCCGCGTAATGAAGGGCCTAATGATCCAGTCGCTTTCGAAATATAAGATTTTCCTTCTAATAGAACTCCTTTGTTATCTCCACCAACCATTGCTTCTCCTATTTTATCTCGCTCAGGATGTGCATAACGAATCCCTTCCTTATTTCCAACTACAATAAAATCAGCATCCGTATCAATTCGAATTTTTTCTGCAATTGGCTGAATAATAGAAGCTGGGTTTTCTCTTTGAAAAGCTTCCTGAATTTCTGGTATCACAGCAACTGTTTTTGCAACATGCAAAGCCCTTTTACCAATTTGCTCTTCTACCGTTTCAGATAATATGTAATAAAATAAATAACTCGTTAACAGAAGTACAACTAGAATAAGTGTACTAATCGTTAATGTAATTCTCGGTTGTAGTTTTAATTTTTTAAATTTCAAAACCATTCCCCTAACATGATTAAAGATGGAATTAAAAGAAAATACAGTCTTTTATAGTTACACTTAATCATAACACGGTTACTCTATATTTCTTTATTTTTATCTTCATAAAAAAAGAAACGAAGTACAATTACTACCTCGTTTCTTAACATTTCTTATTACACTTTAAATTTCCCAATCATCTCCTGCAATTCTTCTGCCATTTGCGATAAATGAACTGCTGCTGCATTGATTTCATCTACTGAAGCTAATTGTTCTTCTGAAGAACCAGCAATATTTTGAACGCTTGCTGCATTTTCTTCAATCGTAGCTGCAATTTCATTGATAGATGCACTAACTTGTTTTGCATCTACTGTCATTTGTTTCGCTACTTCTACCATGCTATCAATTTGTACAACAGTATCATCTGTAGACTTCAATATTTCAGCAAAGCTTTGCTTCGTTTCATTTGCAACTACAAGCCCTGATTGTACTTCTGTCCCAACCTGCTTCATAGAGCTTACTGTTTCTTTTATATCAAATTGTATCTCTTTCACTAGTTTTCCAATTTCCGTAGAAGACTGTCCTGATTGTTCTGCTAACTTTCGCACTTCATCTGCTACAATTGCAAATCCTCTACCTTGCTCTCCAGCTCTCGCAGCCTCAATCGCAGCATTTAATGCTAATAAATTTGTCTGCTCTGCAATATGTTGAATTACCTCAAGGATTGCTCCAATTTGTTTCGACTTATCATCTAACAAAACAATAACTTTATCTGATTGTGAAACAGACTCATGGATTAATTGCATTTGATTCACAGTTTGTTCAACTAACTTTCCACCATCTTCAGCCTTTTTCTTCGTATACATAGATGCTGTGGATACTAATGAAGAACTATCTGCAACACGCTGAATTCCTTCTGTAACTTCTTCTAATAACGTTGCGCCTTCTTCAACTTCTTTCGTTTGTATTTCAGCCCCGCTCGACACTTGCTCTATTGCTTGTGTAATTTGTTCCGTCGCTTCACTTGTCTGCTTCATGCTAGCTGTTAATTCTTCTGAAGATGCTGCTACATGACTTGCCGAAGTATTTATATTAGAAATGACATTCTGTAATGATGCCGCCATCTCGTTAAAGCTTTCTCCTAGCTGCCCAATTTCATCTTTAGAATGAACTGTAATTGATTCTGTTAAATCACCTTCACTAATTTTTTTAGATGATATAACAAGTTGTTTTAATGGTTTAATAATAGAAGCAATTATGAAGTAAATTAAAATACCACCGATTATTAATGAAATAACAATAACAGTTAGCGTCTTATAAAAAATAGGTTCAGCTGCTTCAATAATTTCTTTTGAAGGCATAATTCCTGCTATTTTCCATCCAGTTTTCTTATTCGTTTTAAAAGTAACATTACGATCTTCACCATCTAATGAATAATGAAAATCACCAGCTTCCTGTTTATAAAATTCCTTACTAAGTTTCTCTTCTAATTTCTCTCCTGGCTTCATTTTCGGATGTGCTACTACATTTTTATCTTGATCAAATATTGCTACATACCCTTTCTTACCGATATTAACCATCTTGGAAGTAGTAACAATATCATTAATTATTAAGTCAATCCCAAGGACGCCACTTTTATCCTCATTTTGTTTCGCTAATGTAATAACAATATTTCCTGTCGTTTGTGACTTATATGGAGCAGTTACAATTACCTCTCCGCTTTTCTTCACTGCCTCTTTATACCACTCTCTTTCTGTAGGATTATATCCGTCTGGCATCTGAATAGCTGGCGATTGAATAAATTGTCCATTACTAGATCCTGTATAGATTGCTTCCATTTCTGGATGTAATTTGTTGTATTCTTCTAGCTTATTTTGGATGTTTTGAATTTGGTCTGCTTGGTAACTTGATTGTGTGAATAATTTCGTAAAATAAGTTGCATCTACTTTTTTACTATCCAATTCCTTATTAATTACATTATCCAAAATTTTTATATTATCTTTCGCTGAGTTTACAATCGTTTCATTAAAATTCGTTTTTGCCTGCTGATAAGACGTCAAACCAATTACAATACTTGGAAGAATTAAAATGATGATAAATGATACAAGTAACTTTGTTTTTAAACTACTACGCCTTAATTTCCCTTGAAACATATTTCTACCCCTCCATACCGTTTTACACTTAATTCCTTTATATAAATCATACGATTCAAATGTATCAATGAGACTCTCTATCTCTTTTTTTCATCTCTTTCTACATTTAAAGGATTGATATATACCTTTTTCATTCTATATAAATTAAATAATTAAAACAATGTATAAAAATGTATATTATTCGAAATATTATAATTCACAGAAGAACCTCTAGTATTTCACCTACTAGAGGTTCTTCCCACTTTACTATTCTTTTTCTACTTCTTTTTTCTCATCTTCTACTACAGATACAACAGGCTTATCATTTGATAATTGTTGTACCGCTCCTTTTCCTGCAAATCCTTCTAATAACTCTTTTAAGTCAATGCCAGAAGAAGCTTTTAATGTTTCTTGCATCGTCGCCATTAAATCAGTCGCATAACCTGCAACTTTTCCAGCGCCGCTATTTTTACCACTGCCGCCTGTATCAACAACTGTAATTTTATCAATGTTGCTAAGTGGGCTTGCAATTTCTTTCGCATAACTTGGAAGCATTTTAAGTACCATATCCATAATTGCCGCTTGGCCATATAGCTCGAATGCCTCTGCAATTTTTTGTTTCGCTTCTGCTTCTGCTAAACCTTTTAACCTGATAACATCGGCTTCTGCTGTACCTTGTGCTTTTTGTACTTCCGCTTTCGCTTGACCTTGCGCTTTCTCAATTTCCGCCTTCGCTAAACCTTCTACACGTACTTCTTCCGCACGAGCTCTCGCTTCAGCTTCAATCTTATATTGATCCGCATCTGCCTTTTTAATTTGTTTTACTTTTTCTGCTTCTGCTGATTGCTCAACAGCGTAGCGATCTGCATCTGCTTTTTTCTTTACTTCTGCATCGTATTGCTTTTCACGACGCGCAATCTCTTTTTCTTCTAATTCAATTTGTTTCTCACGCTCAATGATTTTAACGCGCATTTGCTCTTCTGTAACACCTTGTTGCGCTTTCGCTTGTTGTAATTCGTAAGAAAGATCCGCATCTGCGCGCGCTTGTTCTTGCTCTCTCTTATAAGATTGTACTTTTAATTCTTTATGCTTTTCAGCTTCAGCAATCTGTGCATCACGTTGATACTCAGCTTCTTTCGCTTCTTTCTCTGCACGTGCTTTTTCAATACGTGCTTCTTTTTCACGCTCTGCATTCGCAACTGTTGCATCACGTTTAACCATTGCAATTTGTGGCTGACCAAGTGCATCTAAATAGCCATTCTTATCCATTATTTCTTTAATTGTAAAGGAAACGATGCGAAGACCCATCTTCTTTAAATCTGTAGAAGCCACTTCATGCACCTTTTGAGCAAATTGCTCTCTATTACTATACGCATCTTCTACTGTCATAGAAGATAAAATCGCACGTAAATGACCTTCTAAAACCTCTTTTGCTTCTATTTTTAACTCTTCTGTTTCTTTTCCTAAATATTGTTCAGCTGCTGTAGATACTTCTTCAATTGTTGATCCTACTTTAATAATAGAAACACCGTTTACTGTAATCGGTACACCTTGCTTCGTATACGTATCACGTGTACCAACTTCTAATTTGTAATTTAATAGGCTTAAAAGCTCTGCTCTTTGCATAATCGGAACCACGAAAGTACCGCCACCACGAATAATCTTAATCTTTTTCCCATCATCTGTGGTAACAACATTTTTCCCGCCACCAAGCCAGTTCCCTGTAACAATTAACGCTTCATCCGGACCAACTGTACGATACTTCGTAATGAATACTAAAATGAGTAGAAGTAAAATTGCGAGTAAAACTCCACCGATAATTAATGGAATCGTCATGTAAATTCCCCCTTATAATTTTGGTTTCTTTAAAGAATAAGCGATGTTCTGTACAAGCAAAACACCATCTTGGACTCCCTCAATAATAACTTCAGTTCCTTGTGAAATATCTTTTTTTCCAATTGTTTTAGCTAGGATTGCATTACTTCCAAATTGAGAGGAGATTAATACTTCACCAAATCCTTCTGTAGGAATTGTTGTAATGACTTCTCCCTTGCAACCAATGAATTCATCCATACGTTGCACAGTGTTTTGTTCAGCTTCTGCAATCGGCTTTAAAATTAATATTTTCATTATGAATACACCAATAAAGGATATAGCAAATGCAGCCCCAAAAATAAGAATGCTATTAAAGGAAAATAAATATTCTCCTATATAACTAAGTCCACATAACATGGCGAAAAAACTAAGTAATAACGTAACAACGGATACCGATCCGCCTCCAAAACTAAATATGGATTCAAATATATCTCCAAAAAAGATATAAATAACAGTGAGTATAGTAGCAATAATAAATCCGTATAAATAAATTGTTTCAAGTGGATAACCAAACAAGACCATTTCTTATCCCCCTTTCTTAAACAATCCTTTTTTTGTTATGTGTATGCCTCACCTCTTTCAAAGATTATCATTCTAAATTTTCAGTTATTTAACCTTTAAAGAAAAACCTGTAAGACAGGTACCTAAAAAAGAACAGGAGGAACCTATTGTGACAGGCTCCTCCTAGAAAATAACCGATATATTATATATCTATATAATATACTATTTTCCACAAAAAGTAAAGTTAAACATACATTGGAAAAGCGCTTATTTTACTGATAATTCGTATGTTCCATCGCCATTATCATATTTATATACATACAAGTAATACTTACCTGGTTTTGCATTAAAGTTTGCCTCTATATGATTTCCATTTGCTTGACCGTAAGCAGCATAATTTTGCATATCTGATTCATGGTGAAGTACCCATGTCATCCCGATTCCATACTCATTTAAAACGGAAATATCGATATCTTTGGCTGATGCTACATTAAATGTATAAACATCAGTGTGATCCCTGCCGATAAGGCTACCTTTTATAGTAGAATTTAGCCCAATACGATTTGCTTCCTCTGGACGATTATTTGGTTCTGATTCTGTTAAATTTCCATCTTTAACCGTAACAGTTGTTTCGCTTCTGCTCTCTTTTCCTTTATCATCTTTTACTATTAACGCTACTTTATAAAAACCTTCTCTTTCATATGCATGTACTGGATTAACCTCTGCACTTGTTCTTCCATCTCCAAAGTCCCATAAATATGAAACGATTTTTCCGTCTTCATCTTTTGAACCATCACTTTTAAATTGAATTCCTTCTTCTACAAGCCCATTATAAGGACCGTTTATATTAACTGTCGGAGCTTTATTTTCTCCGTCATCTTTTGCGATACCATGGAAAACTACATCATATTCAAATTGATTGGAACTATTCACACGGTAATTGACGAAATATGCTGTAACTGTTTTGTAGCCACTCCATTCTTTTTGTGCCAATTTTTCTAAAGCTTCATTGACTCTTTTACCCATTGCGTTCCAGTCTTCTGATTCACCTTTTGTTACACTACCTGTAAACGTGCCTTCTAATGTAAATGTATTAAAGAATTGAGACTCATGTTTTGTCATTTTTGCATCTTTCATAAGCAACGTATCACTAATTTCTTTTTTCACTTCTGTTAATGATTTCGGTGCATGTTCAGCTAAATAATCATCTGTTACTTCCGGTACATTATACTTATCTTGATTATCAATTAGCTGCTGCATATACTCTTGATACTCTTTATTTAGTTTAGGATCTTTACTTAAAGTTTCACGATAGGCATCATAATTTTTCACGTCATTCGCACGAATTAAATCTTGAATTTTATCAAACGTTTCAAATTGATGTGTATATAAATAGGACTGCAGCGCAAATGAGTAGTTATAGAAATCCCAAGAACCATATTTAGCAAATAATGTGCGCTCTGCTGTATAACGGCTTGCAGGATCAGATGATAATCCACTAATGATGCTCTTTCTCGGTACTACATTATTCGTACGAGTAGATCCTGCGAAAAATTCTGCATTCCCTTCTTGGAACCAAGTTAACCTTTCATTTTGATACATATCTCCTCTTCCAAATAAACCTGGCACTTCATATCTCCCTTGAAGATAATGAGTAAATTCATGACGGAATAACTCTTCTAAACTATAAATACTTTGCTCTGGCGTACGCTCATATGTAAAGAATGTTCCTGTTTCTTCAATATAAATTCCACCGTTATTTGTTTCATACCCATACAATTGTCTGTTTAACTGATATTCGTCTGGAGTATTATAGATTACTATCGTTAATACGTCGTCTGCATTGCCTGGCTCTAACGCTTTGTCATTCCCAATTACACGATGATACTGCGCTTTTACTTCCTTTGCAGCCCAATATAGTCTCTTAATTTTTTCTTCTGATACTTTATCTCCTGCTTTAAACACAATAGATCCATCGTCGAATGTGTACGTTTTTGGTAAGTACTGTTCTTGTCCTTCTTTACGTATTTTCTCTAAATCTATTGTATTCCCGCTATAATCTTTCCCATTATAATTTGTTGTAATTTGTTCTACTGCAACAAAATACGGCTCACTTAAACGCGGGTACATATGCATTGCTTGTGTAACAACCTCTAAACCTTTATTTGGATTACTATGAAACTTCCCTAAACGACTAGCAAAATAAATTCCATTATTAACGAGCCACTTATTTTCTGGTGTTACTTCATTTAGAAGAGCAATACGATTTATTTCATTAATAAACCCATCTACTTTTCCGTACCACATTGTATCTTTTGCTTCTTTACGAGTTTCAAATAAATACGACTGCATATCATAATCAATACCTTGCATCATATCGTATACAGCTTGTCCTTTCATACGATCGTCTACGTATGTATGAAAATTATCATTATATTGTTTTAAAATATTCGATGCATATTGAACCGTTTCCACATCACTTGAAGCATTACTAATTAATTTACCATATGCAGATACGACTGCATCTTGCTCATCTGTACCGAGCTTAAAGTTTGGATTTGCTGCGATTGCCTTTAGAGCAGGTAAACATTTATCCTGGAAGCTTCTCTCATTTAAATCGCTTAATTCACTATTGTAAAATGCAAGATAAAAAGCTGAACGTAACACTTCCGTAAACGTTTGAATTCCTTTTGAATCATCTTTCGTAAATGTACTACCTCGATGAGCTAATTCATCTATAACTGCTTGCATTTTCCCTTTGTCTTTATAAAAAGCCTTTGCATCTTCATTGAACTGGAATAAGTCTGTAATTTGGTTCCACTTAATACTTCCTAACGTTTCAACTAATTCTTGATCATTCATTTTGTTTAAATCAGCCATTGAATAGCTTTCTTTAATTTGCTTAACTTCTGAGCTCTTCATAATAGATGCTGGTCGCTGTGAAAAGTCTCCTACTTTTAAACGTTCTTGAAACGATAATGTTTCCTCGGCTTTAGAAACGTGTCCAATCTCATCTACTGGTTTTTCAATTCCAACCGGTTTCGTTTTCAACACATTATATGGTACTTTTTCTTCTGCTGATACAGAAGCTTGAAGCGCCCCTAACGATAGAGCCATTGTACTAATACTAAGCATAACTTTATTGATCTTTGATTTCTTGTTCATATCCTTGCCCCCTATTTAAATATTCCATTCAAGAATTTAACATAAAATCTGGATACAACAATATAAAATGCAATATTTCATATTATTTCTCCCCATATTTTGTACATATCGTGAACAGCCTTACCTTTATCTAACCTCCAATAATTATGAATCTATAGCGATTAAACTGTCCTTTTACACACAATAAAAATCGAATTTTTTGACAATTAATCTTTTAATTGTTATGGTTAATATAATTGTTAACTTTATTAAACAAGGGTGGGATTCTATGATAAAAAAAGAAAACAGTGTATTTTATATCTCCATCTTGCTAACAACATTATTCATCATATGGGGAATTACCCCGGCAAGTTGGATACAAGGCTATGATTTACAAAGTGTTACATCTTCCTTAAACTCATTTATCCTCAATAAATTTGGATGGTTTTACTCTCTACTTATGACCGCAATGATTATTTTAGCCACTTATTTAGCATTTTCTAAGTACGGTTCTATTCGTCTTGGTAAAGATGGAGAAAAACCACAGTATAGTTATCCATCTTGGCTATCCATGTTGTTTGGAGCAGGAATGGGAATTGGACTCCTCTTTTATGGAATCACTGAACCGATTTCACATTTTACAGATCCATTAACAGGAAAAGCAGGTACAGAAGAAAGCGCCAAGCTCGCTATGCAATATTCATTTTTCCACTGGGGCCTCTTTCCATGGGCACTATACGCAATGGTTGCTTTAACAATTGCATATTTCACATTCCGCAAACAAAAAGGTAGCACAATTGGTGCTACAGTTACTCCATTATTTAATCGATCGAAAAATTCTCCTATCGGAAAAACAGTCGATATTTTAGCTGTTTTAGCCACAGTATTCGGTATTGTGCCATCTGTTGGGATTGGTGCTCAACAAATCGCCGGAGGATTAAGCTATTTATTCCCTTCTATTCATAACACTTTACTTACACAGCTCGTACTTATCGCCATCTTCGCTGTTTTATATTTAACGAGTGCACAAACTGGCTTAGATCGTGGGATTAAATATTTGAGTAACTTGAATTTCTCTCTTGCAGGTATTTTACTCGTCTCCTTTTTACTTTTAGGACCAACTGTATTTATTATGAAATATTTCACATCTACACTCGGTTCTTATATTGGAGCTTTACCTAGTATGGGATTAAATTTAGGAGCATTTAATGAAAAATCTTCTTCTTGGATTGAAAACTGGACTATTTTCTATTGGGGATGGTGGATCTCTTGGTCTCCATTCGTCGGTACATTCATCGCCCGTATTTCTAAAGGGCGTACAATAAAAGAATTTATTTTTGGAGTTGTATTAGTCCCAACTCTTATCTGTACATTTTGGTTTGCAGTATTTGGCGGCACCGCTATCCATATGGAAATGTTCCAATCGCTTGGAATAGCTGATGAAATTGCAAAAAATGGTACAGAGATTGGATTATTTGCTGTTATTTCACACCTACCATTCTCTACATTTTTAACAATTATCGGGTTAATTTTAGTAGCCACATTTTTTGTTACTTCTGCCGACTCGGCAACATTTGTTGTTTCAATGCAAACGAGTAACGGAAGTTTATCACCGAAAAATAGTTTAAAACTTATATGGGGATTAACAATCGCGATAATTGCAGCCATTTTATTACAAGCTGGAGGACTAAATGCACTACAAATAGCAGCTATAATTGCTGCGCTACCATTTTCTATCGTAGTCGTTCTTATGGTCATTTCGCTCTTTAAGGAGCTTCAAAAAGAAGATGTTAATTTACAAGCAAAAGAAGTTCCGCAAAAAATAAAGAAGGTTATGTAACGATTAGCACCTCTCCTAAAGAAGAATTCGGTCCTCAAATTAGTCCTGAATCCGTTATTACGGAAGGCGGCAAAGTAAACTAAATAAAACCCATTCGTATGAAATATACTTTTCATACGAATGGGTTTTTTACTCTATTATATAGTGTTGTAAACATGCTTTCTCCTCAAAACCTACTTTCTTGTACAACTTCATAGCACCATCATTATTCGTATTCAAACATAGTTCTATCTCTCTCATCCCTTGGAAAGAAAAAACATGCTGAATTGCAGCTCGTAATAAACACTCACCAATACCTTTTCCTCTACTCTCTTCAGCTGTTGCAATAAATTCGATATCCGCTTCTTGAAACTCCGGATTTACTTCAACGTATACGTAACCTTCTAGCCTATCATTCTCCACACTTACAAATAATTTATTCGTATTATTTACACGTTCGATAATTTCATTTCCTTCGTAATATGTATTAGGAAAAACGTTATTGTGTAAAGCGATAAACTGCTCAAATACTTGTGGTAAAGCTTCTTCCACATTACATATAGTATGTTGTTTCACACCACTATTACTTAACCTGAAAATACTATGTCGATCTTGTTCTTTAGCATGTAAAACCTTCATCAAATGGGCGCAATTATTATTTTCTACATGATAAAATCCATAAAATTTCTCAATATGAAAGGGCACATTTTCTATAAGCTCCTTCCACATATGTAAAGCAACTTCTCCCCAATTCTCCGTAATAATAAACGGTCCCCATATTTCTGCACATTTCTTTACTTCATCCACATCAAATCCTAATACACCAATTATTTTATTGTCCTCATAAGTAACAACAAAAGATTTCTCCCAACCTATATCAGAAAAATCATGAAGAATTGTATGTAACACCTCCTCTTTCTCATCTCCACAATAACCAACATGATGAGTAGCATCTTTATTCATACTTGCCATAAATGATGCAACCTCTTCAATCTTTAAAGTAGAACTAATATACATACCCTCTCCTCCTTCTCTAATATATTTACACTTTTTCTACCCATATCCTTTCTAATATAAAAAAGACGTTATCATAAGCACATTTCAAAATGAAATTGCTATGATAACGTCTTTTGAATAATCTTATAATAAGATAAAACGTTGTTTATTTTTTAAATATATTTCTTCTAAATACAAACATACTAAGTGCAGATAAAACTAATGCTAGGCCACCAAATAAAGATATATTATTTTCTTGTCCGCCTGTTGCTGCTAAAGATTTTTTACTTTCTTCTTTCTTCTTGCTAACTTGTTTACCTGATACATTTTCTTTCGCTGCTTGATCCGCTACTTCCTTTGCTTGTACAGGTACTTGTACCGCTTCATTTTTCTGAACAGTAGCTGTTCCTAGTTCATTTGAGCCTTCTGTTTGTTTCTCAACGTTTGCTCCTGACTCGTTTACATTTTCACCTTTTGTTACAGGTTCACTTGCTTCTACTTCCGCCTCTGGCTTACCTGTCTCTTCTTTCGACTTTTCTATTTCCGCCTCTGGCTTACTCGTCTCTTCTTTTGACTTTTCTACTTCCACCTCTGGCTTACTCGTCTCTTCTTTCGGCTTTTCTACTTCTGTTTCTGGTTTACTTCCTTCTTCCTTCGGCTTTTCTACTTCTGCCTCTGGTTTACTTCCTTCTTCTTTTGGCTTTTCTACTTCTGCCTCTGGTTTACTTGTTTCTTCCTTCGGCTTTTCTACTTCTGTTTCTGGTTTACTTCCTTCTTCTTTTTCCGGCGACTCAATTTTTTCTACAATATTTTGAGTTACTTCACCGCTGAACCGTATGCCAAGCCCATAATAACTCGTTCCATCAAAAGCAAACTCATATTTTTTCTCTCCTGGAGTACTCCACACAATTGTCCCCTCTTCTTCATTGAATGTTCCGCCTTCACTTTTCAGTGTAATATCCTCAAGAGGATTATCTTCCACATCATGAACAGGAATTTTCACTTCTTGATTCACTTGAGCATCTTCTAGCATAATTTTTTGTCTGCTAAGATCAATTGTAACCCACTGAGATAATTGAATAATTGGTTTTATATCACGAATTTCATTTCCAGCCAGTTTTAATTTAAAAAGATCTAACATAGAACTAAAAACTGTTATATCTTTAATTTTATTATCTGATAAGTCTAAAAATCTTAATTCTTTAGCTTTAGTTAATGGCGTTACATCCACTATTTTATTACCTTTAATTTCTAATTCATCCATTTTAGTTATTCCACTAATTTCTTCCAAGCTACTAATGTCATTATTGTTTATTATTAGTATCCCTAAATTTTTGAATTCCTGTATTCCTTGAAGAGATTCATTATTAATTTTATTGGCTGAAACATTTAACTTCTTCAATGAATTTAATGTAAATAATGGTTTTATATTTTGGTTGTTATTGTTGCTTATATTTAATACTGCAAGCTTTTCTAACTTAGCTAACGGCTCTAAATTTTCTATTTTATTATTCGCTAAATTCACTGACTTCAAGTTTTTCAAATTCGAGATAAAATCTATACTTTTCAACTCAAACTTTTCTAATGTCAGATCTTCTAAATTTGCCATATACTCTAATCCAGATAAATCTGTTATTCCATTATTCTGTCCATCAATTATTTTTAATGTTTTAACCTTTAATAAATCTTCTTTCGTGATAGGAGTACTCAAGTCTGTTCTATCTAAACTATGTTTATTAATATACTCTCTTAGTTTTTTATCTGGAATAACACTTAAATCTGCTTGCTTAGCAACTATTTTTTGAATGACTGTTCCATTGAAATGTACTTTATTCTTTGAAGAACCTGTTTCTAAATTGAACTCGTATACTTTCTCTCCAAGACTGTTCCATTTTACAAAACCATTATTATGTGTTCCACCCTCACTTATCCATCTAATATTTTGAAGAGATTCGCCACTTAAATCGTATACAGGAATCTTGATATCTTCATTTATTACTCCTTCATTTAAAAAGACTTTTTGTCTATGAACTTGAACTACAAAACGCTTTCCAAACTCTTGAATAGGTCTTACATCAGAAATTTCATTTGCACTTAAATTAAGTTCATATAAATGAGTTAGTTCACTAAGTGGTGATACATCAGAAATATAATTCTCTTCTAAATCAAGTGATTGTAAGTTTTTCAGTTTAGCTAACGGTGTAATGTCCCTAATTTCTGCATCTCTCACTGCAAGCTGAGTAAGGCTCTCCATTTTACTAATGGATTCAAGATTAGTAATGTTATTATTTCCAATCCATAATTCCTTTACATGATTTAACTGTTCAATTCCTGTTAAATCACTAATATTATTATTAGCTAAATACAACTTACCTAGAGACCCCATTGTAAATAACGGTTTAATATCTTCAATCTTATTACCGACTAAATCTAATGTTCTAACTTTTTTCAAGTTACTTAATGGATTTAAATCAATAATGTTATTATCTCTTAAAGAAAGAGATTGAATTTTATTCAGCCCAGCAATTGGCTCAATATTTCCAATTCGATTAGAGAAAAGATCTAAAGACTTCAAGTTATTCAAATTAGCAATTGGAGATAAATCACTCACTTCAGATTCATGCAATCTAAAGGTTTCTAAATTTACCATATGCTCTAAACCAGCTAAATTATTAATACCCTTCCCAACATATACCTCTAGTTCTTTAATTTGTAGTGCATCGGCTTTCGTTATTGGTGCATTTATATCTTTCCGACCTAAAGCATTTTGATTAATGTATTGTTGTAATTTTTTATCCACTACTATATTTTTTGTCTCTTCTTTTTGTTCTTCTTTATTTTCTTTTTGTTCTTCCTGAACATGATTTTCCATGTTTGTAGTATTTACTTCAAATTGCACTTGATATTTCTCATTATATCCCATTGTCGGAATATAAATATGCATTTGCATATTATATCTTTTTCCTAATTCTCCAACTTCAAATTGAATAACCTTCGTCCCATTTTTCTTTTTATCCTCTGCTATTACTTTTACATCATGAAACACACCAGAAGTATGAATATCTTCTGTTTTCAAGTATTGGAAGAAATCACTATCACTTAACGTTGCTGTTACAATTTTCTTCCCATTCTTGATTGTTAATTTAGGATCTTTTATATAAACAGCTGCCATAGACTCTTCATTGGTTTTATCTTTATATGCTTTAATAACAGCATCATATGTACCATCTTCTAAAGCCTGTCCAGTTTTATTCGCCTCAATTGCTACAGCTGCTAACGCAGGTGTCGAATACACCGCAAACGGTAACGATAGCGTCGCCGCTATAATCATGGCATTTATATGTTTTCTTTTATTTTTTCTCAACCTTACATCTCCTCCAAAATATATAAATCAAAATGTAATCATATCTCGAATAAATGATAATGATTTTCATTTTCAATGTCAACTAGAAAAATAAAAAGTTTACAAAAAAATAACCCCCTTTTAAAGGGGTTATGCCATTTTCTCTCCTGATTCTTCTTTAAAAAAGCTTTTCATTGCATGGAATACATCTGCTTTTTGCTTTAAAATATAATATCTGAAATTCTCATCTTTAATATTTTTATAGGCTGACATAAGTGTACTGTGGCGGTTGTACTGGTTCACTTCCCCATACCCAAACATGTTACACTTCTTCATTAACTCTTCAACAAGTTTTACACATCTAGCATTATCTGATGTTAAATTATCACCGTCTGAAAAATGGAATGGATAAATATTATAGCGGTCTGGTGAGTATTTATTATCAATTAGCTCGAGTGCTTTTTTGTATACAGAAGAACATATCGTTCCGCCACTTTCTCCTTTTGAGAAAAACTCTTCCTCTGTAACGACTTTCGCTTCTGTGTGATGAGCAATAAATTCAATATCAACTGTTTCATACTTCGTTCGTAGAAATCTCGTCATCCAGAAAAAGAAGCTACGTGCCATATATTTCTCCCATATCCCCATCGATCCACTCGTATCCATCATCGCTAATACAACAGCTTTTGAATCTGGCTTTAACACTTCATTCCAAGTGCGGAACTTTAAGTCTTCTTGGTGAATCGGATGAAAAGATGCTTTACCACGCATCGCATTTCGTTTATATGCGGAAATCATCGTTCGTTTCTTATCAATGTTTCCCCATAATCCGGTTTTTCTAATATCATTAAATTCAATATGTTCAATCCTGTTTTCATCCATCTCTTTTCTCTTTAAATTAGGCAGCTCTAACTCTTTAAAAAACGCTTGCTCTAATTCTAGAATAGAGACTTCAGCTTCATAATAATCTTCTCCAGCCGCATCCCCTGCTCCTTGCCCTTTTCCTGGTCCTTTTTGCTTTTGACCACCTGATCCATCTCTCGCAACGACATCACCAACTTTGCTATCACCATTTCCTTGCCCAACATGTTTATTTTTATCATAATTGTATCTAATCTTATACTCATCTAAAGAACGAATCGGTATTTTTACAACATCCTTGCCATTAGACATAACTATACTTTCCTCTGTTACAAGGTCTGGTAAATTATTTTTAATTGCCTCTTGTACTTTTTCTTGATGGCGTTGTTGGTCGTCATATCCTTTGCGATGGAGGGACCAGTTTTCCTGTGAAATCGTATAATTTGGTTGGTTTTCTTCACCCATTTCTTTCCCTCCTTACTGTAATTGTCTTCCTATATGAACAGCAAGCTAGAAATTTTGTTTTATACTGTGCAAGCTAGAATGAAAGGTAACTGCTCATCGAAAATCATCCCATAAACATATATAACGTTTTCATACAATACTCCGAGCATCCTAAACAAAATTTTGCCACTCACATACTAGAAAAACATTCAGCCGTTGATAAGAAAGAAACACAATGCATAGTTGCACACATTTTCACTTTGCAACATATTGTATTGTGTTGGCTTTTTTCGTATGAATGGTTGGTTACTCTATCATATGCATATTGTAAAAATAATTGACAATAAATTCATGAAATTGCATCTTAATTTATTACATTTGGACAAGGTATGACAGTTTACACATATGAACGGATAATAAAACGCTGTCCCGCAAAATACAAGAGACAGCGTTTTGTTATCAAACTATCGGTTTAACAGACTACCTACATAACGTAATAATTCATTTGCTGAAGAAGAATTATAGCCATGCTCATCAATTAAGCGTGCAACAACATCATTGATTTTCTTAAGCTGATTTTCGTCTGGCGTTTTCGTTGATGTTGTAATTTTCACTATGTCTTTTAAATCAGCAAATAGTTTTTTCTGAATCGCTTCGCGAAGACGCTCATGTGAATTATAATCAAAGCGTTTTCCTTTACGCGCATAAGCAGAAATGCGAATTAAAATTTCTTCACGGAATGCTTTCTTCGCATTTTCTGAAATTCCAATTTGCTCCTCAATTGAGCGCATTAGCTTTTCATCTGGACTCATTTCTTCACCTGTTAATGGATCACGTAATTTCGATTTATTGCAATATGCTTCAACGTTATCTAAGTAATTATCCATAAGTGTCTTCGCTGATTCTTCATATGAATACACGAATGCTTTTTGTACTTCTTTCTTCGCAATTTCATCATATTCTTTTCTCGCTAATGAGATGAAATTCATATAACGCTCTCGATCTTCATTACTAATTGACGGATGCTGATCCAACCCGTCTTTTAGCGATCTAAGTACATCTAATGCGTTAATAGATGGTACCTCTTTTCGAATAATTGTAGAAGAAATTCGGTTAATAACATAACGAGGATCAATACCTTTCATACCTTCATCTTGATATTCACGTTGCAGCTCCTCTACATCAATCGCATTATAACCTTCTACCGTTTCTCCATCATATAAACGCATCTTTTTAATTAAATCAATATCCGGACGCTTCGGATCTTTTAAACGAGTTAAAATTGTAAACATTGCTGCCACTCGAAGCGTGTGCGGTGCAATATGCACATTGGACACATCACTTTCACGAATCATTTTTTCATAAATATGTTCTTCTTCACTCACTCGTAAATTGTAGGGAACTGGCATTACAATGATTCTTGAGTGCAATGCTTCATTTTTCTTGTTTGCTATGAAGGAACGATACTCAGTTTCATTCGTATGCGCTACAATTAATTCATCTGCTGAAATAAGCGCAAATCTGCCCGCTTTGAAATTCCCTTCTTGCGTAAGCGATAATAAGTGCCATAAAAACTTCTCGTCACATTTTAACATCTCTTGGAATTCCATCATCCCACGGTTTGCCTTATTCAATTCTCCATCAAAGCGATACGCTCGTGGATCTGATTCTGAACCATATTCTGCGATTGTTGAAAAATCTAGACTACCTGTTAAATCGGCGATATCTTGTGATTTAGGATCAGACGGGCTAAATGTACCAATCCCTGTACGGCGATCTTCCGAGAAGAAAATACGCTCTACAACTACATCCTCAATTCTTGAACCATATTCTTGCTCTAGACGCATTACGTTTAGTGGCGATAAATTCCCTTCAATTCTAACTCCATACTCATCAAAGAAATCATCCCGTAAATGATGCGGAATTAAATGAAGTGGATCTTCATGCATTGGGCAGCCTTTAATTGCAAAAATTGCTCCTCGATCTGTTCGTGAATATGTTTCTAATCCTCGTTTCAACATCGTAACTAATGTTGATTTCCCTCCACTAACAGGACCCATTAATAATAAAATACGTTTTCTAACATCTAATCGTTTTGCAGATGGATGAAAATATTCCTCTACAAGACGTTCTAAAGCCTCCTCTAATCCAAATAGCTGATTACTAAAGAAGTTATACTTTCTTCTACCATCTACTTCTTCGATTCCAGCATCTTTGATCATATTGTAAATGCGAGAGTGTGCTGTTTGAGCCACCCATGGTCTTTCCTTCACAAGCTCCAAATACTCCGCAAACGTACCTTCCCATTGTAAGCGTTCTTCTGCTTCTCGATGCTGTTCAATTTTTTTTAGAATATCCATTATAGCTCCTCCCCCATCTCCTTGTTCAATCGGATTATTATAAAAGGTATGCTAGGATGTCCTTAAACATTCTTTAAATCAAAATGAAATATACAGTAGTGCTATAAAATTCTCTCCAAAATTCAAAGAAAATTCTGTATAATATAGGTATTAAAGTTTTTACACCGCTATTCATTTTAAATAAATTCTTTTCTTCTGAGAACCTTACATACATTTCGATTCATATTTAAGATTCGTAAACTGAAAAAACAGGAGGGATATTAGTATGAAATTATTATTAATTTTAGGTGTATCACTCACATTTCTTACAGCTATTTTTACATCTGGTTACAACGATAAACCTGGTACACATAAAGTGAAACTTTAATGAGTGGGGGTTTTCTTCCCCCACTCATTATTAGTTGAACCAATCGGGCTTTTACGGGCAGTTAATCTCCCACCTAACCTCCTTGTCCTAGCCGAGTTTTGAGGTGGGAATTTTACTGCCCGTTAATGCGGGAAAAAAAGTGATGTGCTTCTTAGCACATCACTTTTTTTATCAATTATTTATAATACACATTTTCCACATCATATTTTGATAAAGGTCGGCTATAATAATAACCTTGTACAAACTTCACATTCTTTTCCTTCAAAAATTGTATTTGTTCCGCTTTTTCTACTCCTTCTGCAATTACATTCAATTCTAAAGTATGAGCTAAATGAATAATTGCAGCCGTAATATTCGTATCACGTTCATCTACATGTATACCTTCCATAAAAGAACGATCAATTTTCAAAGTATCAATTGGATACGTTTTTAAATAACTTAAAGATGAATATCCCGTCCCAAAATCATCTAAATGAATCTTTAAATTTTGTTCTTTTAATTGTAGCAATACTCTTTTCGATATGTCTTTATGTATAAGGGCTCCTTCGGTAACCTCTATCGCTAATAGATGGGCTGGTACATTGTACTTATGTAAAGCACGTGTAATCATTTCTATTAATGTAATAGAGCGAAAGTGCCTGGCTGAAATATTAACTGCAATCGGGACAACTTCATATCCTTTATTTAACCATTCACGTATTTGCTGACACACCTCATTTACTACCCATTCATCAAGCTTAATAATAAATCCTGTTCTTTCTGCTAGCGGAATAAATTGATTGGGAAAGACAAATCCTAATTCTTTATTCTCCCACCTTATTAAGGCTTCCATACTAGCTATTTTTTTCGTTTCAATATTCATTTGTGGCTGATAATATAAGAAGAATTCATTTTTTTCTATAGCACGATGTAATTGGTTTTCTATTATAAACCTTTGTTCACGCTCACAATCTAATCCATTGCAATAAAAATGATAATGTCCTTTTCCTTTTTCTTTTGCTTTTTCCAAAGCAGCATCAACTCTTTGGAATAATATTTTTTCATCTTCTCCATCTGTTGGAGCCATTACAATTCCGATTGACGCACTTAAATACACGTCCTCTTCTTCAATTACAAAATGTTCACTAATCTTTTTTTGTATGCTTTTTGCAACTAACTCTACACGTTCTTTCTTTATATTTTCTATTAACATAACAAATTGATCATCGTGTTCTCTAAATAAATGCATATCGTCTATTTGGAGACTGCTTAAACATTCTGTAACTTTTTGTAATACTTTATCTCCTTCTTTATGACCAAACGTATCATTAATAAGGTGAAATTCATCTAAATCTATAAAGATAAACGCAAAATCTATCTTCTCATTTAAAAAATCATTTAACTTATTTGTACATGAAATTCTATTCATTAATCCTGTTAACTGATCATAATAGGCTAAATATTCCGTTCTCATCTCATTTAATACTTGCCTTGTAACATCCCTCGTAACAATATAAACCCCAACAATTTCACCATTCACAATAATTGGAATAGTTCTCAAAGAAATATAGAGCTCGTACCCTTCTTTATGAACATATTTCTTTGAAACAATTTGCTTTGCACTTCCTTGCATGGCTTCTTTAAATAGAATATGAAAATCTTTTTCATATTCTTTATTAATAAATTCAAAAATAAATTTATTATTTAATTCTTCATATCGGTATCCAAATATTTCATATGTTGCTGGATTTGCATATGTAATTTTCCCTATAGAATCTATAGATATAATAGAGTCATTATTATATTCTAGTAATGACTTAAATAACATTTGTTTTTCCTCTATCTCAATCTTCTCCTCAATTTGAGGTGTGATATTCCTCGTAATACAAATAATAAACTGACATACTCCTTCTTCGTCAAATACAGGGTTAAGTGAAGATTCATAATGTATCTCACCTTTTGGTAAACTAACTACATCACAAAAGGTATTTGCTTTCGCTTCGCTCGCTACTTTTGCATATTGCACTTGCAATATTTCCGCCGTATCTTCCGGTAATACTTCTGCAAAAGTTTTTCCATAACATTCTTCGCTTAGCTTCGCATAATCCATACCTATCTTATTTACATAAATATATTTAAAGGTTTCTTCATCCATAACTTTCACAATAAATACTAAATCTTGAATAGCATGTAATAACCCTCTTCTTATTAAATCCATATCTATCATACTTAAAAAGGTATTTTGATTACTATATTGTTCCTTCATATTTATCTCAACCCGTCTAATCTATTTTTATTCATATATCCCATTCTATATGAATATGTACCCTTTTTTAAATGTATGATTACATATTATTTTTATCTTTAGAAAAAAAGTCGCCATATGGCGACTTTTAATAAACAATTTCTAAATCTAGTCCTGGATAATTTTGTTGACGGAACGCTTCATAAATTAAAATAGCTGCTGTATTAGATAAATTTAATGAGCGCACTTTATCAGTCATTGGAATACGTAAACAATGATCGAAGTTTTCTTCGATTACATTAGCTGGTAAGCCGTTTGTTTCTCTTCCGAATACAAAATAGTAATCCTTCTCACGTTTACTATAATCAAACGCTGTATGAGCTTTCTCGCCATACTTTGTTAAATAGAAGAATTCACCGTCTTTATTTTTCTCATAAAACTCTTCAATTGAATCATAATACGTAATTTTTACGTGCTGCCAATAATCTAATCCTGCACGCTTTAACATTTTATCATCCGTTGAAAATCCAAGCGGTCTAATCAAATGTAGTTCTGTTCCAGTTGCTGCACAAGTACGAGCAATATTCCCTGTATTTGCTGGAATTTCTGGTTGATATAAAACAACATGTACTCCCACGCGATATTCACCTCTGTTTTTTGTCTACTACGTATTATACCATTTGAGCGAAAAATCTCTACCCATTAATAATATGAAAGAATTTATATTTCATTTGTGGTGTATATTTACTAGAATCTTCATAGTTCCAATAACGCCGACGGCTATTCGCTGAATGTGCATTTACAAGTGGCATACCATCTGCGTCTTTCGCTACTACAATTGTCGTATGATTCCACCTACCATCATCCTCAAAATCATAAGCGATAACATCACCAAGAATAAGGTCCTCTGGTCTTTCTACTGCTTCTGCTCGAAGCCCTGTTGTAGCACCTGACAAATACCAATAAAAAGAGTGTGCGACAGCCCAGCTCCAACTCCACTGATTCTCCCTTTGCCACCATCCTTTACGAATATTAGGATATCCATTCATTGGTACTTCTCCAGTATGAAGACATTGAGAAATAAAATTCGTACAATTATCAGGGAAATTACGATATATAGGGTTTCGATCATCCCACCAACGCTCCGCATATTTAACTGCCTCTAAACGGTTATACTGATAAGAACCATACTTCTCCTTTGTAACTTCCCTTTCTAATGTCTCACTCATTCCAACTGCTTCTGGCACTTCAATAGTATAATCACCTATTATCCGGCTATTATTTAAACAAACTCTTCTTTTTAATTGTTCCTCTTCGATATAAAATAATTCTTTATGCTTAATTAAATATTTAAAATGTATTTGATAATCAATTTCTTGATGATTGCTATTATTTAATTGCCTCATAAAAGAAACGTCCGCAGTTGCTTTCACTATATGTGCACTACGTTTTTGAAACAATTGTTTCTTTCTCTGTGCTATTTGTAATAAATCTTCAGCAATACCATCCACATTTGTTCGTTTCTCTGTTATATACGCTAAAAATTGTTGTACTTGCTTTTCAATATTTACTTTTACAACCATTTCGTCTCCCTCCCATATTACAATATGAAAAAGGGAGATATTATCTACTGTTTTTTCTGCGCTAACAATTCAAGTCCGCGATTCATTTCATGAAGAACCTCTTCGTCTTTCTCACGTTGCATCGCTTTTTCAATGGCTTCGCCCACGCCATCTCCACCAATTTTCCCAAGTGCCCATGCTGCCGTTCCGCGAAGTACCGGTCTTGGATCATCTTTCATAACACCTATTAAATCAGGAATTGCTGATGCTTCTTTAAAATGCGCAAGTGCCAAAATCGCATTTCGTTGCAACGGCTTTTTACCTCTCCATGAACCAGACATAATCCCATATTTCTCTTTAAAATCACGATTACTAATTGTTAAAAGTGGTGTTAATAACGGCTTAACTAACTCAGGATCTGGTTCCATCTCAGGGTGATTATGAAAATCCATTCCTTTATTTTTCGGACAAACAGTCTGACATGTATCACATCCATAAATACGATTTCCTATTTTGTCGCGATATTCTTCCGGTAGGAACCCTTTCGTCTGTGTTAAAAATGCTATACATTTCTTCGAATCTAACTGTCCTCCTTGTATTAAAGCACCTGTAGGACAAATATCAATACATTTTGTACAGCTTCCACATTGATCTTCTATCGGTTGGTCTGGTGGGAATGGAACGTTTGTAATCATTTCTCCTAAATATACATACGAACCAAATTCAGGTGTAATAATAGCGCAATTCTTACCGCTCCATCCAATACCGGCACGCTCCGAAACAGCTCGATCACTTAATTCACCCGTATCAACCATTGACTTAACTTCTATATCGGGAAGTTTCTCGATTAAATATGCTTCTAATTTTTGCAAACGATCTCGTAAAACAAGATGATAATCTTGTCCCCAAGAGGCACGACAAAAAATCCCGCGGCGTTCTCCACGCTTACTTAATGGTGCATTTTTTAATTTTGAAGGATACGCTAATGCAATCGCAATAATTGATTTCGCACCAGGTAATAGAAGCTGTGGGTTCGTTCTCTTTTCTATATCAGGCTCTTCAAATCCAGATTGATAATTTAATTGTTGCTGCTGGATTAAACGCTGCTTTAATTCTTCAAATGGTGAAGCACTAGCAAAGCCTATTTTATCTATACCAATTGTTTTACTATACGCAATGACATCTTGCTTTAATTGTTCAAAATTCATTCCTAATCGCCTCCTCAGATGAATCCATCCCTTATGTAACGACTATATTGGTTAGCAATTCACTTTTGGAATACTATTCTTTACTTCTATTTTCGCATACAATCATGCTTTTCAAACATTAAAAAACGCAATGCCTCGTTTATCTCGGAAACGAAACACTGCGTTGATCACAATTTATAGAAAAACTTTTAATAAAATTTGGAGCGGGTGAAGAGAATCGAACTCTCGACCAGAGCTTGGAAGGCTCTTGTTTTACCACTAAACTACACCCGCAAATATGAAATACATAAAAGATATTAGAATAACTTATGTAAAGTAGTATAGCATGTAAAAAAATCGGAAGCAAGAATTTTATCGAAAAAAGTCGAAAAAGTGATGAGTATCTCATCACTTTTTCAATTCTTTATCAATTGCCTTCTTCATACTATCGAAATCAGGGTTTGCAAGATTTCCATTTACATATACTGAAGGAGCACCTTGAACTTTTAATTTTTGAGCACGATCTGAATCTTTACGTACTTTTTCTTTCATTTCTTTACTGTGTAAATCCTTCTTAAATTGTTCTACATTAACTTTCGGAAGCTTTTCTTTCACAATGTTAAGAAGTAATTCTTCTGTAATCCATTCTTCTGTGTCTTTCTTTTGACTTTGATAAATCTCATCATAGAAAATCCAGAATGAATCTTTATCTTGTTTATAAATTGCTTCACCAGCTGCTGCACCTAAATCAGAGTCTTTTCCGATAAATGGGAAGTTAATAAAATATAACTGCACTTTACCTTTATCGATATACTCTTCTTTTAAGCGTGGTAATACTGTTACATCCCAAGTACGACAAGCAGGACATTTGAAGTCTCCAAATTCAACTACCTTAACTGGAGCATCATCTTTCCCTAAAGATTGTTGTGTGGAATAAGCAAACATCTCATTCCCTTTATCTTTTTTGTCATTTATGATGCTATACGCAATCGTTCCGATTACAATCAATACTGCAATGGAAAAAACTATACCAAGAGCCATGAGTTTGTTCGATGATTTCATATACATTCCTCTTTAAATTCATATTCTGTATACAGCATTGTACACAATACACATAATATCAATACTTACATATACCACGCAATGAACACGCTCACATAAATTACAAAAATACAACAATTGTGACGATATTGTGTCACAATTTGTCACAATTTATTCAAAAAAAAGAAGCACCTATGTAGGAACTTCCCTTAGCTTACTGCTTTTTCACGCGCATTATTTAACATCGATTGCTCTGTTTTTATATCATGACGAATTACTAATTTCTCACTAACAGCTTGCACATACTCATCATGATTGATATAGCCTTCTTTCTCCATTAATCTCAAAACTACATTCCGTCTCTCAACTGCTTTATCGTAATTTTGTGCTGGTGAGTAATAAGCGGGTGCCTTTACTACAGCAGCCATCATTGCACTTTCAGCCAACGTTAATTGGCTCACCTTTTTACCGAAGTAAAGGTTTGCTGCCTTTTCAATTCCCCATGCTCCTTCTCCGTAATAAATATTACTTACATATAATTTTAAAATTTCATCCTTCGTAAATGTGCGTTCAATTTTTTTCGTGTAAAAAATTTCTTTCCACTTACGAGAAAATGTACGCTCATTCGTTAAAAAAGCATTTTTGGATAATTGCTGTGTAATTGTGCTTCCTCCCTGCACAACACCACCAGCTTTTATATTCTCAACAGACGCCCGGATAATCGCTATATAATCTAAACCGTTATGATGATAAAACCTTTTATCTTCTGTTGCAATGAATGCATGTGTTAATGATTCTGGCACCTCTAACTTAGCCGGTACATGTAATTTACTAATATCACTTTGCTCGATCATTACATTTCCAATGAATAATAACGTAAAACTTAACAATAATAATAAAATAATGGCTTTATAAAAAAATTTAGTCATTGGATTTAATGCAACTTTTTGATGATAGTTCACCCTAGATAATACTCGTTCTTTCATCTTAAACACCTCTTTTCCACACAGCGTATAACTCTTACTTTAAGAATACCTTGTTGTAAAAAAATATCCCATCGATTTCTCTTACACGTACCTTACATCATTGTAAGGTATAAAGTGAAACTTTAATCAGCCCGCACCAATCTGGCTGCCCGGCAAATAGCGGGATAAAAAAGTATTGTATCACAGTCCTTTTTTATCTACTATTCATCTGAAATATTGAATATAGATTATGCTAAACTAATAACAGATTAAACCTTAAGGCTATTATACTTTCTCTATTAAAGCACCCTATTTTCATTATATCATCTACAAATATATATACTTTTAAGTATATATTAATCTAAATGTACATAACATACCATACATTATACAGAACAAACGTTCTCGAAATCAATACTAGCACCATTATTATTTTGACCTTTTTCTTAAACAGTATACAAAAAAGAGTAGTGATTTGATTGTACCTCAAATCGGCTACTCCTTTCTTTACAATCTTCCTATTAAATTATACGGCTGCACTTCCCACATTTCATACGGAATAAAATGTGTTGCTCTCATCGCATCAAGCGTTCTAGATTTCATATGAGGACGCGTTATATACTCATCTATGTTCTCTTCATTTAAAGCAACAAATTTAGCCTCTTGTATTTCTTCAGGCTGAATTTTTATTTCACCACTCACATATGCCACTTTAAAAACAACAGATAAAATATGCATAGAAGCATTATAGTAAACACCTGTAACTCCAACTGGCTTCACAGTTAAACCCGTTTCCTCAAACATTTCCCTACAAACTGCTTGATTGAGTGCTTCCCCTTCTTCTACCTGTCCTCCTGGCAGCTCTCCCACGTATCAGCTCGCCAGTGTACCTTTGCTAATAACACCTCATTTTTTTCATTTGTTAAATAACCTGCTACAGCAACGATATGCTTTGGTGTTTTATGTTCCATATTACGCCTCCTAGCAATAATGAATATTTCACATATCCGTATAAGCATATTCCCTGTCTACAACAAAATACCTTTACTAATTCAGCACCTTAATTACCTTTATAAAAAAGCCCCTATTCGATAAACGAACAGGGGCTTCTATCATATTATTCTCCTAAGTCTACGTTGTGGTAAACTTGTTGCACATCTTCTAAATCTTCTAATGCATCAACCATTTTCTCAAATTGTACTTGAGCATCTTCAGGAAGTGTTACATCACTTTGTGCAAGCATTGTTAATTCAGCAACTGTAAATTCTTCAACACCCGCATCTTTAAGTGCAGATTGTACTGAATGGAATTGATCTGGTTCAGCATATACGATAACAGCATCTTCTTCTTCTAGAATGTCACGTGCATCTACATCTGCTTCCATTAAAATTTCAAGTACTTCATCTGATGTTTTCCCTTCAAGGCCGATAACAGCTGTCGCATCAAACATGTAAGCTACAGAGCCGTTTACACCCATGTTACCACTGTTTTTGCTAAATGCAGCTCGTACATCTGCTGCAGTACGGTTTACGTTATTTGTAAGTGTATCTACAATAACCATAGCTCCATTTGGCCCAAATCCTTCATAACGAAGCTCATCATAATTTTCCTCTGAACCGCCTTTTGCTTTTTCCACTGCACGATCAATAATTGTTCTTGGTACATTATATGTTTTCGCACGCTCTAATACGACTCTTAACGCCTGGTTTGATTCTGGATCTGGCTCGCCTTGTTTTGCTGCCACATAAATTTCACGTCCAAATTTCGCGTATATACGGCTTGTATTTGCATCTTTTGATGCTTTTTTATCTTTAATATTATTCCATTTACGACCCATACTTTCCACTCTCTTTCCCGTTTTAAATCTACATAAAAATATTAATATGAAATATAATGTGTATTCAACACATTTTTAAAAGAAATATAAAAAGTTCATTTTTGATTCATATTACAGACATAATATAAATTACTATCATTTTGTTCTTTCGACAAGTTATATTATACATGAATTCCTACATTTATCACGAATTTTAGAATTACATAACATAATTTAACAAAAGAGACTCTAACATTTCTGTTAGAGTCTTTTTACATCGCCGATACCGATACTGACACTCCCGAAGGAACACGATTTTGAGTCTTTTAGGTGACATTTATATAGAGTGTTACCCTTAAAATCCTTTATTTTAAAGCATTTCAAAAATTTTGAGCTTCTTTCAACATGATAAATTAAAATGGGACGGAGCCAAAATGGAATCACAATAAAATAACTGACACCTTTTACTTTCATTTTTCTCCCTTAATTAAGTTTATCCTATTTCATTTATTACTGTGATGATTTATTTTATTATCTCTCGCTAAACAATAAGGAAAAGTAAAAAATTACCACAACATTCCCCTAATTACTTTCTATCGCTATATAATTAAAATAGGAAATTTTTTGAAATCTAAAAATTTAAAAGAAGGATGGGGGAGAGTTATTATGACACATTCAAATGAGAAAAAAGCATATGGTCTTAAAGGGATAGGAGAAAAACTAAACCCAACTATCTATCAAGTGAGATTCATGAAATTAGATGAACCAATTCAATTTGAGTCGTTTCCTGAATTAAAGGAATTAGGGGACTGGTTGAGTACTTCAACGCAAATGTGATCGTGCCACTCAACTATGTACAAGTACAACAGAGAAGAATTTGAAAAGAAGTTTTTAGAAATTACGAAATTAACAGCTGATCATGTGCTAATATCTACTGGTGGTGTCGGATTTAACTTCATGTCACCAGGATGGGGAGATTCTCTCTAGAGTGCTGGAAACGATTCTTGTATATACAAGAATCTACTGACATTTTATATAGTAATGGAATTATATAAAGGGATAAAAATGAATGTTCGTTTTTATCCCTTTATTGTTTCGCAGTTTGCTCTAATTCCTTAATAGCTTTTAATTGTTGTTTATATAACAGAGCTGTTCCTTCTTCCAAAGTTTTACTCGTTAAAAAGAAATACTCTTCGATCTTTAGTCGTATTAGATAAATAAACTGTTCTTTCAAATGGATTTTTTGTTCTTCTTAATCCCCCTATTACAGAAGGGTTATTTTTAACGCTTCCTCAAGCATTGTATCGAAATCATTATATATTTTCATCACTGTGCCAGATGGTTTATCAAGTTCTAGATAAGTACCGTCTGATAAGTTTTTGCAAAACCACGCAATATTTGAATCCCCAAAGAAAAGATACTCTTTTTGAAATTCATTTTCATACCAAATCTCATTCGTATCTATAAAGCCGCAAATATGTTCATCTTTTTCTGTTTCTAGTAAAGGAGAATCGACTCCGTAAAGGACCAATCCATCAAAGTCTAAACCATTTACAGTTTTAAGAAACTCTTCGTATTCACTCGGTAAGTCAACATTAAATTTCTCTTTTACGTGTTTTCTTAATCTATGAACTTCAGTATCTGTTGCTGGTGTGTTCAAATTAAAGTTAACACTTTTCAGTATATCTCCAATTTCTAAAATCAGATTTTTCCACATAAAAAAAACTTCTTTCTAAGAGTATTTATTCTCCTTTAGGATAACTATTATATTTGGGTATAGATCAAGTTATATCTGCACTATCTCCATCTTGTAAGTGTCTAGTTAATGTAAACCATTGTTTGAACTTCTATCAGTTATTTTAGGACTTTCTTTTACATGTTTGCTTCTGAATCCCATATCTCTATAAATTCAAAACCTTTTAAATCACTTTCTAAAATTGCATTTCTTAATTCGTCAGACACTAAAACAGTAGAGAAGTGTAATCTTTGATTTAAATAGGTTTTAAATATTATCTGCCCTTCAACTATATTAGGCAAAAATGCGTATTTTTCGAAACCTATTATTAATCCTGTACTTAGTTTTTCAAAAACTGCTTTATTGTAGTCAATTGCATCAATTGTATTTAAAACGTTTATTAGGTAATAAAATTCACCTGTAACATTATGAGTTAGCGGAAGAAACTCAACATTATTGCAAATTAAAGGCTCTAATACCTCTTTTGCTTTTCTACTAACCATTGGCGTGCCAAGTTCCCCCCAGAACATAGGACAATCACTATGGTTATCTCCTTCTACACATTCAACAAGAATTTCTCCCCATGAATCAGATAACTTTATTGCCAAATCAATTTTTTCATCAAAATATTTTTTACGGTCTTCTTTCAAATTTAATAGTTGAAAAGATTTATAGTTATCAAATAAGCTTTTTAATTGCCAAATTTTCATACCTTTTACTCCTTTATAATTTAATTAGTAAAACAATTAAGATTATTCAGGTTGATTTAATTTTAAACTACCGTCCAATAATCTTTCTCTTATATTCTGCAAAGCTGCAACTGCTCGATTACCCCCAAAGCGTTTAACTTCGCCTAATACTCTGTATACTTCTCTTATATACTCTGGACCATGATCACCTATATGTAATGCTTCAGTAGTCACATATTCATTCACTTTATACGGTAAAAATACCCCATTAGCAGCAGAAGCATGATGTATCTCAATCTCTTTTAATAATTCCTGTACTTCCACTGTCCTGCTATCATTTCAAGCTACAATGTGATGTGCTGCATTAGAATATGGGATTGCTTCAATTCCTGCAGCCTTAAGTTCTTCACGTAATACTTTAGATGCTATATACGAATCGGGATACTCATTTTTTTACATTTACTCTATCAAGAACTTTATCCACATAATCTTTTATTACTTCTTGTACACCCTTAATTCTACTTCTTCCACCAGTTTCGGAAAACATAAATGTATCACGAGCTTCTTGTAAAGCTTCAAAAGCCTTTATATGATTGTTACCAAAGCCACTAGTACCTGCAAATGCAAATCGTTCTTTCAATGGTAATTGATTTGAAACGGACGAGATACCTTCTGATAATTTTGTTAGATTCGCACCTTTTTCGATATTATCATCTGATAAATTTCCATCAACTAAATTACCATTATAACGTTCATCAGCATTACGTTAACCTATAAGAATTAACGTAATAGGCGATACATTAACATTAATTTGAACACACAAAAAAAGCGTCCCCACAAAGTAGGAACGCTTGATATTACTGTATACTCACGATTAATTGAAGATAAAAACAAATAAAAAAAGACGATCACTCGTCTTTTAACCGATACCGATGGTCGGGGTCGAACCGACACTCCCGAAGGAACACGATTTTGAGTCGTGCGCGTCTGCCAATTCCGCCACATCGGCACAAAAGAAAAGGCGGCAACCGGATTTGAACCGGTGATAAAGGTTTTGCAGACCTCTGCCTTACCACTTGGCTATGCCGCCATATTAAATTTCATTGGAGCGGAAGACGGGATTCGAACCCGCGACCCCAACCTTGGCAAGGTTGTATTCTACCACTGAACTACTTCCGCAAAAATGGCTGGGCTAGCTGGATTCGAACCAGCGCATGACGGAGTCAAAGTCCGTTGCCTTACCGCTTGGCTATAGCCCATCGATTTCTTACTTAATTATATGTAAGTATCCATTAGATTATTTGTAATTTTAAAAATAAAAATGGGGCGACTGATGGGAATCGAACCCACGAATGCCGGAGCCACAATCCGGTGCGTTAACCACTTCGCCACAACCGCCATGTTGTGTAAATATATTTGGCAGGGGCAGTAGGAATCGAACCCACACTGGAGGTTTTGGAGACCTCAGTTCTACCTTTAAACTATGCCCCTATGTAAATGGTGGAGGGGGGCAGATTCGAACTGCCGAACCCGAAGGAGCGGATTTACAGTCCGCCGCGTTTAGCCACTTCGCTACCCCTCCGAAACTTACATGGTGCCGGCTAGAGGACTTGAACCCCCAACCTACTGATTACAAGTCAGTTGCTCTACCAATTGAGCTAAGCCGGCGTATTTTATTAAAATAAATGGTGGCTCGGGACGGAATCGAACCGCCGACACGAGGATTTTCAGTCCTCTGCTCTACCGACTGAGCTACCGAGCCTTATTAAAATGGCGGTCCCGACCGGGGTCGAACCGGCGATCTCCTGCGTGACAGGCAGGCATGTTAACCACTACACCACGGGACCATTTGGTTGCGGGGACAGGATTTGAACCTGCGACCTTCGGGTTATGAGCCCGACGAGCTACCGTGCTGCTCCACCCCGCGACAATATTATTCATATAATTTATATGGTGGAGGATGACGGGATCGAACCGCCGACCCCCTGCTTGTAAGGCAGGTGCTCTCCCAGCTGAGCTAATCCTCCAAAAGTGGTGACCCGTACGGGATTCGAACCCGTGTTACCGCCGTGAAAGGGCGGTGTCTTAACCACTTGACCAACGGGCCAAATATTATAAATCCTATGGCGGAGAGCAAGGGATTCGAACCCTTGATACGCTTGTGACGTATACACGATTTCCAATCGTGCTCCTTCGGCCAACTCGGACAGCTCTCCAATGGCTCCGCAGGTAGGAATCGAACCTACGACCGATCGGTTAACAGCCGATAGCTCTACCGCTGAGCTACTGCGGAATAATATTGCCTGGCAACGTCCTACTCTCACAGGGACAAGGTCCCAACTACCATCGGCGCTAGAGAGCTTAACTTCCGTGTTCGGTATGGGAACGGGTGTGACCTCTCTGCCATCATTACCAGACATTATTCTTTTGAGACAATCATTATTATAACTTATTCACTTTAAAAGTCAATAAGTTTTTTATG